>JAEYHP010000143.1 GCA_023409435.1 Bacillota bacterium
ACAACCACGAGCGCATCCAGCTTAAGACTAAGCTGACGCCGCTTGAAAAACGGCGTCAGCTCAAGTAACTCTTCGATATCCTACGGCAGGGCTCTTTCTTTGTGTCTATTCAACAGGGTTCAGTTCAACGTTCCGCGGGGCCTTTGTGATAGCTGGGCTTAATATTTACCGAATTCCCCGTTGCCCGCCGTCTGAGCGGCGTGCGGCGGCTCTGCCGCCTCGGAGGCTTCCTCTTCTTCCTCGTCTATTAGGTCTTTGAGCTTTACCTCCTCGACCATGCGCTTGAGCAGTTCGGCCTGGCTGGAAAGCTCCTCGGTGGTGGCGGCGCTTTCTTCTGCGGTGGCGGAATTGTTCTGCACCACATCGGAAAGCTGATCAATCCCGCGGTTGACCTGCATGATGCCCGTCGCCTGTTCGTTGGAGGCCACGGCGATCTGCCCCACCAGTTCCACAGTCTTGTCCACGCCCGTCACGATGTTTGCGAGCGACGCCGCCGTACTGTTCGCAATTTTGGTACCGGCTTCCGCTTTTTTGATGGAACCCTGAATGAGTTCCGTGGTCTCCTTTGCGGCCTGTGCACTGCGGGAAGCGAGGTTGCGCACTTCCTCCGCCACCACAGCAAACCCGCGGCCGTGCTGGCCTGCGCGCGCGGCTTCCACCGCTGCGTTGAGCGCCAGTATGTTGGTCTGGAACGCGATCTCGTCGATCACCTTGATGATTTTTTTGATGTTCACAGAGGCTTCGCTGATTTCCTCCATCGCGCGCTGCAGGTTCGCCATATGCCCGGTACCCTTTGCAGCTTCTTCCTTGGCGGCGATAGAAAGCTCGTTTGCAATATTTGCGCTCTTTGCGTTCTCCTTGGTCTGCGCCGCGATTTCGGTAATGGTCGCCGTCAGTTCCTCAATTGCGCTCGCCTGTTCCGTCGCGCCTTGGGAAATGCTCTGGCTGCCGTCCGCCACCTGGCGCGTGCCGGAGGCCACCTGGTCTGCGGCGGTGCTTATGCTGGAGAACGTATCGTTGAGCGTATCCACTATGGCGTTGACCGCGTCTTTTAATTCGCCAAAGTCGCCGTTGAATTCGGAGGAAATAGACTCCGTCAGGTCGCCCTCCGCGGCGGCGCTTAATACGCGCCGGGTTTCGGAAATATAGCGGCTGAGCGCGTCCATTGTCATGTTCAGGGTATCGCGCACCATCGCAAAGTCACCATGGTATTCCTTTTCGATACGCACGGAGAGATTGCCCCGCTCTATCTGCTGGAGCATATCGATCACCTCGACGATCGGCTCCACAATCGCGTCCAGCGTGCTGTTGATGCCCTCCACCAGGCGCTTGTATTCGCCTTCATGCTGATCAGCGTCGGCGCGCTCTTCCAGCCTGCCCGCTACCGCCGCTTCTGTAAGCATGATGGAATCGGCCACAAGCTGCTTGGAGGTAGAGCGGATGTCATTGACGGCGTTGTAAAGATCCAGCAGCTCGTCCTTGGAGTGGATTTTGACTTCCGTATCCAGTATGCCGCTTTTCACGTCCGTAGCGAGCTTTACGATTTTGCCTATGGGGCTCAATGCCCTGCGCATAACCAGCATCAGGATGAACCCAATCACAACCAGCACGCCCGCCAGCCCCAAAGTAACGGTGGTCAGCGTAGTGTGGAGCTCCTGCTCCGTTTCCGCCTTTTCCACAACGAATACGCTTCTCAACGGCTCCTCGATTCCCCCAATGAAGAACGGTGCGGAAACGGTGTAGGCGGCGTTTCCGGTCAGCTCGCTTTGGCCTTCTGTGAAGCTGACGCCATCCTCGAGGGTCGCGCTGGACACGGCGTCCACTTCCGCTGCGTCTGCCTGGTCGCTTGTGGCGCCAATTTTTGCCGCATCCTGCGAATGGGAGAGGTAAGAACGTTCGTCCGTCTGCAGGAACTGGTAGGCGGTTTTATACCCGCCCATGTTGTAGGAGAGGGTATTGATGGTGTCCACCAGGATGTTACAGCTGGCCACGCCCACAAATTCGCCGTTGCTGCTGAATATGGGGTTGCTGATGGTTAAAAGCTGCACTTCCTCGCCGTTTGCGAGCTTGCTGATATATGGCTCCGTCATGTGCGGTTTGAGATTTTTCTTGACATAAGCATAGTAGTCCTGCAGCTTATATTTGTTATAATTATAGAGCATATCCATGGTGGTTTTGTCATCGCTGCGGTAGGCAAGGAAGGATATGCCGTCCGGCGTGTTATAAAAGTAGCTGTTGGGTTCCCATGCGGTATATACGGAATAAAGCCGCTCGTCGTCCAGGGCGCTGTAAAGCACTTCCCGTACAAACTGAATGGTCTTGGCCTTGTCGTCCTGTGTGCTGGCATTGCCTTCGAGCTGGGAGAAGAACGTCGCCATGGCTTTGGACTGGAACTGCATCGTTTCCAAATATTCCGCAGCGATATCCGCATTGCCGATGGCAAGGGCCGCAATGTCCTTTTGCGTAAAGCTTACCATGGAATCCATCAGCACAGTGCGTGCGACCAAAAGCAGCGCAAGCATGACGACCGCGAACATCAGGCTGACCAGCAGCGGGATGCGTACGGAAAGTTTCTTAAAAGTTCCGGCGGAAAACAGGCGCTTCTTTTTCATAGATGAACTCCTTTCAGGCAAGCCGTATGTCCCGGGGGAGGGGGGCAAACATTTTAACCTGGCAAATGTGATGGGTATAATATCGTGATATTTCTGCAGGAGCTTAGAAGATATTTTGCATAAAGATTCTTTTTTCTGCGTCCAATTTTTTCCGCACTCAAGGAAAAAATCAGGCGCATGGGTTATGAAGGCGGGAGGGGCCTGCCGGTTTCCTGCAGCGCCGCAAGCGAAGAAAAATTATACTTAAGGCCGCCCGCAAAAGCAGGGGACACTTGGTTTTTCAGCAAGCGCGGTCAAGAAACCGGCATGTTGTATGGGGTATATTGGTAGGGCAAGGGGGAGAGGGTATGGAACTTCCGGAAACGGTGAGGTCGGTCCGCAGGATGCAGGCGTATATCGAGGAGCATCTGTTTGAGCCCATTACGCTGTACCAGCTGGCGAAAGCGGCAGGGTACTCGCCCTACCATAGCTCGCGCCTGTTCCAGGCGCACACGGGCAAAGCGCCATTCGCGTACCTGCGTGCACGAAGGCTTTCCCGCGCGGCGCTGTATTTGCGGGATCATGAAGCGCGTGTGCTGGATGTTGCGCTGAATTTCGTGTTCGACTCGCACGAAGGGTTTACCCGCGCGTTCGCCAAAGCGTTTGGGCTGCCTCCAAAGAAGTACAGCGAGACAACGCCGCCCATTCCGCTGTTCCTGCCCTACCCGGCTTCGGCCTACCCCTTGATTCTAAAAGAAAAGGGAGAAAAGAAAATGGAAGAAAAGAAGGACCGTACCATATTCGTGCAGGTCATCGAAAGACCGCAGCGTAAAGCGCTCGTCCGCCGGGGCAAGAAGGCGGAAGAGTATTTTGCTTACTGCGAGGAAGTCGGCTGCGACGTGTGGGCGATGCTCATTAGCGTAAAAGAGGCGCTCTATGAGCCCGTGGGCATGTGGCTGCCCGAAGCGCTAATCAAACCCGGCACCTCCAAGTATGTGCAGGGCGTGGAAGTGCCGGTAGGCTACGCAAACGCCGTACCGGAAGGGTATGAGCTCATCGACCTGCCGCCCTGCAAGCTGATGGTGTTCCAGGGCGCGCCCTATGATGACGAGGCGTTTCTGGACGAGATCGGCTATGTCATGGAAGCCATGGACCGTTACGATCCCAAACTGTACGGCTTTGCCTGGGCGGATGAGGACGGCCCGCGCATCCAGTTGGAGCCGCAGGGCTACCGCGGCTATATCGAGGCTCGGCCTGTGCGGAGCTTGTAAAGGTACCTGTAGGGGACGCCGTCCTCGGCGTCCCGTTTTTCCAACACAAAAAGGCGGGCCGATGCCCTCATCGGCCCCTATGTTTTACGTTGTAGGGGCGGCTAGTAGCCGCCCACGTTCTCGAACATACCCCAAACAACAACAAAACGGTTAATTTCGGGCGGATACTATCCGCCCCTACAGGCAAAATTACCGTTTATCGCACAGGTCAACCCTTATCGCTCTTCCACATTTACCACCACAGCCTTGGGCCGCGTCATCGCCTCAATGGAGTATCGCACACCCTGCGTGCCCATGCCGGAAGCCTTTACGCCCAGGAAAGGAAAATGGTCCGGCCCGCGCTCGGTCTTGTTGTTGATTTGCACGGTGCCCACCTCCAGGCGGTTCGCAATGTGGAAGGCCAGGTTGATGTCATGTGTGAACACGGAGGATTGCAGGCCGTATTCCGAGCCGTTCGCGATTTCGATCGCTTCCTCTATGCTGTGCACGCGCAGTATTGGCAGCACCGGCCCAAAGGGCTCCTCCCAGGCGAGGCGCATATCGGTGGTGACGTAATCAATCAGAGTCGGGTAATGCGTGTTGCCTTCGCGGCGGTTGCCTGTGAGTACCTTTGCGCCCTTTTGTATGGCGTCGTCGATCAATTCCTGCACATAATCCGCCGCTTTTGCGCTGATCAAGGGGCCTATCACCGCGTCCTGCCTCGGGTCGCCGACGGTGAGCTTTTGAATGCGCTCCAGCAGCAGCGGTACAAGCCGGTCCGCTACCGCGTGGGGTGCAAGAATGCGTTTAACCGCCGTGCAGCGCTGGCCGGAATAGGAGTACGCGCCCGAAACGATGTTCTCCGCGGCAAACGCAAGGTCCGCGTCGTCCAGCACGATTGCCGCGTCCTTGCCGCCCAGTTCCAGCATCAGCGGCACCATGCCCGCAACGCTTGCGATATGCCGCCCAACTTCCGTGCTGCCCGTAAAATTAATAAACTGGACGCCGGGATGGGCCACAATATAGTCTCCGATTTCGCCGCCTCGCCCCGTGACGGTATTGAGTACGCCCGCGGGAAGGCCCGCTTCCTGGAATACCCGCGCAAGGTACAGGGCGCTGATGGCCCCCTGCGTGGGGGGCTTTAACACTACGGCGTTGCCGCCTATGAGCGCCGGGGCAATCTTGGAGACGGAGAGGTTCACGGGGTAATTGAACGGGGAAATGGCGAGTATGGTGCCAAGAGGCACGCGCTGCACATAGGAAACCTTGTTTTTGGAGCCGCCGGGGAAGTTTCCGCCGCCTATCGCCTCGCCCTGCAGGCTTTTGCCCACGTCCGCGGTATACCGCAAAAAGTCCGCCGTGCGGACAACCTCCGCCACAGAAGATTTTTTATCCTTGGCAATTTCCATGGTCAGCACGTCGCCTATGGTACTGGCTTGCGCATCCAGGAGGTCCGCCGCGCGGTAAAAGATATCCGCGCGCTTATACACCGGCGTATCCGACCATCCCTTCAAGCCCGCCTTTGTGGCCTGAATGGCCGCGTCCACTTCCTGCTGCGTCATGGAAGGGACCGTACCTAAGTATGAGCCGTCCACAGGGGAGTGAATGGAGATGGCCGAGCCGGAAGTTACCCATTCGCCGTTTACAAGGTTTTTGTATGCATTCTCTTTTGTATGGATTGTTTCAAACATATGCGCCTTTCCTTTCAAATCGGAAGCATTGGTCTTTGCATTATCTTACCCGCACATATGGCATGCTGAACACAAAAAGCAGAAATAAAGCCCTGCGGATTTCTCCGCAGGGCTTAACTTTCGAAAAAGTGCCTTGTGACACTTTTTCGAGGATTACAGGAACAACCTGTGCCTACGGCACGGGCAGTTGTTCCTGAAAGGAAAGCCTTGCGCAGCAAGGCTTTCCGCCGCCACCGCACATGTCGCTGGCGGCGGTTGGAAGCCGCCGGGAGCTGCGGCCCCCGGACCCCAAGAGGCTTTTCAACAGTATAAAGCCCTGCGGATTTCTCCGCAGGGCCCATGCATATTAGGTTACAACGCTCAATACTTGCCGAAATCCGTGGAGTCTTCAAGCAGTATCTTGGGCGCTTCGGCCGGTGCGGGCGCCGCTGGGGTTTCTTTTGCGATATGGCGCTTCTTCTTGGGCGCTTCCGCTTCGGGTACAGGCGCCTCCTCCACGGGCTTCGCCTGCTGCAGCCGGAACTGCGCCACCATGGATTTCAGCAGCTCGGCCTGGCCGGAAAGTTCTTCGCTTGCGGCGGCGGCTTCCTCCGCGGTGGCGGAGTTGGTCTGCACCACATCGGAAAGCTGATCGATACCGCGGTTGACCTGCGCAATGCCCGTCGCCTGTTCGTTGGAAGCCACGGCAATCTGCCCCACCAGCTCCACGGTCTTGTCCACGCCCGTCACGATGCTTGCAAGGGACGCTGCCGTGCTGTCCGCAATCTTGGTGCCGGCTTCCGCTTTCTTGATGGACCCCTGAATGAGCTCCGTGGTCTCCTTCGCGGCCTGCGCGCTGCGGGCGGCGAGGTTTCGTACTTCCTCCGCCACAACGGCGAACCCGCGGCCGTGCTGGCCTGCGCGCGCGGCTTCCACCGCCGCGTTGAGCGCCAGTATGTTGGTCTGGAACGCGATTTCGTCGATTACTTTGATGATCTTTTTAATGCTCACGGAGGCTTCGCTGATTTCTTCCATCGCGCTCTGCAGGTTGGCCATATGCTCGGTGCCCTTTGCGGCTTCTCCCTTGGCGGTGATGGAAAGCTCGTTCGCATAGTTTGCGCTCTTTGCGTTTTCCTTGGTCTGTGCGGCGATTTCGGTAATGGTCGCCGTCAGTTCCTCAATTGCGCTCGCCTGCTCCGTTGCGCCCTGGGAAATACTCTGGCTGCCGCCGGATACCTGGCGGGTGCCGGAGGCCACCTGATCCGCCGCGATGTTGATGCTCGCAAGCGTGTCGTTCAGGGAAGCAAGAATATTATTGATGCTGTCCTTGAGCGTTACGAAATCGCCGTGGAAATCGGAACTGATTTCCTGTGTGAGATCCCCTTCGGATACCGCTTTCAATACCGTGGCGACGTCGCCGATGTAGCGGTTGAGCGCGTCCATCGTTTCGTTAAACGAATCGCGGATCAACGCGAACTCGCCCTGGTAGTCCTTTTCAATGCGTACGCCCAGGTTGCCGCGCTGGAGCTGCTGCAGCATGTCTATGATCTCCACCACCGGCTCCACAATGGCGTCGAGCGTGCCGTTGATGCCTTCCACCAGGCGCTTGTATTCGCCCTTGTGCTGCTCCGCGTCGGCGCGTTCCTCCAGGTTTCCTTTTACGGCGGCTTCCGTAAGCAGTATGGATTCGGATACCAGTGTGCGGATGGTATTGCGGATGCCGTTTACGGCATTGTAAAGATCCAGCAGCTCGTCGCGGGATTTCAGCTTGATATCCGTATCCAGGTTACCGTTCTGCACATCCAGAGAAAACTGCACGATCTTGCCCACCGGGGAAAGCGCGCGCCGCATGAGGAGTGCGAACAGCACCATGAATATCAGGACGAAGCCTATCAGACCCAGCCGCAAATAACTCAGTATCATGTTCAGCGAGGAAAGCGTTTCCGACTTATCCACGATAAATGCGCTTACAAAGTGCTTCTGCACTCCTGTAATGGTGGTGGGCATCAACACAACCAGGGACTCTTTCCCGCTTATTGCGCTCTTGCCCTCCGTCAAAATCTCGCTTTTTCCGGTGGCTGCGCTGATCATTTCGGCGGAGCTGACTTCGTCGGTCGTTTCGTAGGCGGCACCCATAAGGCCCGGCTTCTCGGAATGGGCAATGTAATGCTTGTTTCCGGTCAGGATAAACTGGTATGCGCTATCCAGGTCGCCCATATCATAGTTGAGTTGGTTGATCGTATCGACCATGATATCGCAATTGGCGACGCCAATGCATTCGCCTTCTTCGTTGAGTATGGGGTTGCTGATGGAAACCAAGCAGATCGTATCGCCATTGTCGAGCACATAGTAATAAGGTTCGGTGATATAAGCGCGCTTTGTATTTATCGTGTTGTAATAATAATCCGCTTTGCCATAGTCCTTATAATCGTACTGGGTCTCCAGTTTCACGGCGTCCCCGTCGCGGTAGGCGTGAAAAGAGATGCCTTCGGGCGTGTAGGGGAAATATTTGTTGGGCTCAAAGGCCGCGTACGCGCCGTATATGCGCGCGTCCTCCAATGCGCCATAAAGCACGCTGCGAATAATGGGGATAACATACGTGCTGCTGTCCGAAGTACCCTTGACGTCCGCTTCCATTTTGGAGAACATCATGGCCAAGGTCTTTGACTGCGTCTGCATCGCCTCAAAGTAATCCCGCGCAAGCTGGGCATTATTGGTTGAAAGCGCGGTGATGTCGTCATGCGCCTGCTCAGTCATATAAGAAGTTAATATGGGCTGAGCGATGGAAAGAGCTGCAATGACAATGATGAGCAGGAAGACAGCAAGCTGCGCCGGGATTTTGATGTATAGCTTTCTTGCTAAAGTTGCGAAACTGGTGGCTGCCTTGACCTTATTTAGAGTCTTTTTTGGGGCCTTAGATTTGGCTAGCTTCATGCGGCACCTCTTTATGCTTTTTGGGGATTACTATGTGGTATCGTGATAATTTCCGAAACATTTAGTGATTTTTTTGGGCTTCATTATCGAATTTTTTCAGGAACCGTGATAAGTCTACAAAAACTCCCTGGGTAGAATTAGGGAAATAATGTGGTAAATAAATCCTGCCACTTATGAGGCATGGCGAATCTGTGCCGTTTCCCCGGCCGGGATTGAAGCAGCGGGACGAACATGGTAAAGTATGTATGAAAATGCCGGAAGGCAGCAAGAAGCTACACAGTACCGTAAAGGCCGGAGCCGCCACGGGTGGATATGAAACATTTTATTATACTTTTTTACTTTATATCGTTTACGGTCGGGTTTGCCATGATCTTTTTGGGCTTCTTTGTCTGGCTAAGGAACAGACAGCAGATGCTCAAGCTTTTTCTGCTGTCAGCCGCGGCATTGACCCTGATCCTGCTGGAGCAGATGATCACGGCGTACGTGCTTGCCAATGTCGTAAAAAGCAGTTCACTTGGACCGGTCTTAAGATACGTGTCCGCGTTCGGGTGCGGCCTTTTGGTATATTCTCTAACGCTGCTTGTGCGCATGCTCACAGGGAAAGCAATCACCAAAAGAATTGTGCGCTATGTCGCCGCCTGGTCCCTGTTACCGCCCCTTGCGGCGGCGGTATTCCATATCGTCAACCAGCAATTCGTGTTGAGCATTGCGTCGGCAGCGTTCTTTTTCAATATTTTATATAATCTGGCGCTGCTTCTTCTCAACAGCAATCGGCTTACAGTCAAGCTTGGGAATTTCGCGCTCAGGCTTTTTTTGATCGTATCGCTGCTGATGTTTCCTATACTGCTCATCGATGTCTTTATTGAAAAAATTGACGTGGTCGGGAGCCTGTTTCCGTTTGGACTCTTTTCTGTTGTCCTCTATTACATCCTGTTCAGCGGAGTCGGTTTTTTTTATCTAATCAGGAATTTCAACGCTTTGATGGGCACAACAATACCGGAATCTGGCGCTTCCCCAGTTGGGGATAAGCTCAAGGGTTACCATATTACGAGCCGCGAACGGGAGGTCATTGAACTGCTTGTGCTGGGCCTGAGCTATCAGCGCATCAGCGAGCGGCTTGTCATCTCCATTCCGACCGTAAAAACGCATGTGTCCAACATCTATAAGAAACTGGGCGTGCGCAACAAGATTGAATTGATGAACGTAGTCCGGGAAAGATGACAATAAACGAATATCTTGAAGGTATCATACAAAAGTATGAGCCGTTAAACGCAAAAATCATACCGTTTTCCGATTGTCCAGTGTTACGCAAATCCCCATAATGGCAGCGAACAAACTTTTCGGAGGATTTGCTATGAAGAAAACGACAGTTATTTTTGGCTCGGTGTTGCTCGCGCTCATTTTAGCGGGACTTCTCTTTTTTGTCATCATACCCAACGCGCAATACGGGGAAGTACGGCAGATGAAGATCGGCAATGTCGATCTGAGCGCTTTATCCGACGGCGTATATCGCGGGGAATATTCGTACAGCAGCACGGCCTATGAGGTGGAAGTTTCGGTAGAAGGTCATAAGATTACAGGCATAGACGTTCTTCGCGGAGGGAGCAACGAGCACGCAAAAGCCGCAGAGGGCGTTGTAGACAGTATCATCAGGGCCCAGCGGATCGATGTGGATGTTATCTCCGGTGCTACAACGTCGAGCAAGGCTATTTTGAAGGCGGTGGAAAACGCCCTTAAGGAACGCTGACAAATGAAAATGAACACCTGCAAAAGCACTTCCTGAAACAAAGGCAGGAAGTGCCTTTTCTTGTCATATTTTTCACAGAAAGTCCTTTTTTGGTATGGTATAATAAAGCGTTGATAATAAACAAATTTTGAAAAAGAGGAAATGGATGATGAAGAAAATAGTCAGCTTGGCAGCGCTTCTGCTTTTGACAGCGCTGATGTTGACCGGTTGCCGCTTTGGGCGGCGCGTTGCGGAGCGTACGGCCGCCCGCGTGGATGGGCCGCATACCACCGTGACTGCGGAAGGTGCGGCGGGGCAGGGGACTTATTCCCTCTTGATCGAAGGGCTGGTGTTCCTGTCCGAGGGCGATGTGACGCTCACCGTAAAACCTGCGGATGGCACGCCGCGCGTGGAAGTGGACTGCGCGAAAGAACTTGTCGACAGGCACGGGCTTAAGGCAGAGATCACGGGCGATAAAATCAAAGTCTATGCGGACGGGTCGCGCACGTTTCTTACGGATTCTTTCCATGTGACCGTATATGCGCCCTGCGAATACATCAGGGTGGAAGGGGACTATGAAATCAATGTGGACGCCGCGGGCGTTTCCCGTTTCGGGCTGGAAATTGCGGGCGCCGCGGATGGAACGGTCAGCAATCTTAATGTGGAAGAAACCGCGCTCATCGTGGATGGGGCGGCCAATATGGCGCTTTCCGGCGCATCGAATACGCTTTCTTGCAAGCTCAACGGCGCTGGAACAATCGACGCAAAAGAGCTGAGCGCAAAGGAAGCGGATCTCACGATCAACGGCGCAGGCACAATCAAAGCGACCATGACGGATGCGCTGGACGCACAGATCAACGGTGCCGGCACCATTTCGTATTACGGTGATCCCGATGATATCTCCCAGCAGATCAACGGTTTAGGCACCATCAAAGCGGCGGAGTAAATGGAACGGGGCAAACAAGCATACCCGTTTTCGGTGCGCAAAGCGGGGGAGGCGGACCTCCCCCTGCTTGCGCGGCTCAACCGCGCGCTCATAGAAGATGAGGGCAGCCGCAATCCTATGGCACTTGATGCGCTCAAAGCGCGCATGGCAGAGTTTTTAAGGGACGGCTGGCGGGCTGACCTGTTTTACCGGGATGATGAGGTGCTGGGCTACGTGCTTTACCAGATCGGCCGGGACGATTATGAGGATGCGCCCCTTGTCTATCTTCGGCAGTTCTTCATTATAAAAGAACACCGCCGGCAGGGCTATGGCCTGCATGCGGTGGAGTACCTGATAAAATATGCGTTCCCGCCCGGATCCATCGTATCGCTCGATGTGCTTCAAACGAACGCTTCCGGGCGCAAGTTCTGGGAAAAGGCCGGTTTTTCGCGCTATTATATCAACCTCAAACGCTGGCCCCGGAAGCGGGAAGAGACTTAAAAGAACAGCGAGGCCGCGCAGTAAACAAGCAGCAGCGCCATGATGGTGTTGATTACTTTCGCGTGCTGCGCAAACAGCTTTTGGAACACGGAGCCAAACGCTGCCCAGACGACCGTGCTAATGAAGCAGATTACGCACATAAACAGCGTTAACAGCAGCAAGATAACGGGATCCCTGTAATAGGGCAGTATGTAGGCGGAAGCCACCGTTATGCCGTATATGACCCCCTTGGGGTTCACAAACTGCAGCGCTACCGCGGTCCAGAATCCTGTGCTCTGCGCCGCATGGTCTTCCTTGATGCCGTCGCTCTTAAATACTTTGTAGGCAAGGTACAGGATATAGGCTGCACCCAGCATCAGCATATAGGGCTTAATGGCGGGGATCACGGTATAAAGCAGCGTTCCTAAGAAAAAGCTTACGGCCATCACAAGCGCGAACCCTGCCGCCACGCCAAAGCAGAATGGCAGGCTCTTTCTTAACCCTGTGCGGCTTGCGTTGCCCATGGACATGATGTTGTTCGGCCCCGGCGTGAATGTAGAGATCATCACATATGCCAGGAAGTTCGGAAAGCTGAACATCGCCTGTACTCCTTGCCCAGTTTGTGGTATACTATCCAATACGAAATGTGCGACATACTGGATGTGCTGTATATTGTATTATTCGTGCAGCATATTGTCAACAAATGTTTTGGAGGCAGCATGGATGTAACGGGTATGGTGGCAAACAACCTCAAAGCCCTGCGCGAGGAGCGCAAGCTGAGTCTGGACGCCGTCTCGAAACTCACCGGCGTATCGAAAAGCATGATCGGGCAGATCGAGCGCGGCGAGGTCAACCCCACCATCAGCGTATTGTGGAAGATCGCAAACGGGCTCAAAATATCGTTTTCCGCACTTTTGGAGAAACCCGCGCAGCAGATGCATGTCATAAAGGGCGGATCCACGCGGCCCCTGGTGGAATGCGACGGCGGCTTTATCAACCATCCGCTGTTTCCGTTTGACGAGCGTACGCGCTTTGAAACCTACCGGGTAGAGATTATGCCCAAAGTTCGGTTCGAATCCGAAACGCATTTATCTGGCACAGAAGAATATCTCACCGTATTTTCCGGTACGCTCCAGCTGGTGGTGGACGGCGTGGCCTGCACCCTTTTTGCAGGCGATTCGGTCCGCTTTCAGGCCGATGTTGTGCACAGCTATGAAAACGTCGGGGAAGAAAAAGCGGAGTTTTTCCTTGTGATCTATTACGCCAGGTGATCCTGTTACATGGCGCAAGATTAGACTGATACGAATCCCGTTTTTAAAACGAGATTCGTATCAGTCTCGTGACGCGAAAGCGGCACGCGCCGCGTAGCAGCGGGAGCGTGGGCGGATTCATTCCGCCTACGCGACTAAATAAAAGCAATAGCTATAATAAAAAAGGCAGGGATAAAAGTATGAAGAAGACGTCGGAAGAATGCGAATATTCCGCCATACTTCACACGGCGGAGCGGATGTGCGCGGCGGCGCGGACCGCGCCCAAGACGAAAGGAACCGATCATGTTGAAACCTGCGTGCTCACCGGGGAAGAAAAGGACGCGCTGGCGGATAAAATGGAGGAATTGGCGGGCCCGCTCAACAAGCCCTTCTTTGTGCGGGATGCGGGCAATGTGCGGCAAAGCCTGGCCGTGGTGTTGATCGGAACGCGTATGGGCGTACATGGCCTCAACGAGGCATGCCAATACTGCGGGTACCAGAACTGCGCCGCATGTGCAGAGACCGGTTCCATGTGCGCATACGACAACATCGATTTGGGCATTGCGATAGGCTCCGCCGTATCGGCTGCGGCGGATAGCCGCGTAGACAGCCGCGTGATGTTTTCGGTGGGGCGTACGGCACTGGAATTGGGCATACTGGGAAAAGAAACGCGCAATGTTCTCGGTATCCCGCTTTCGGTCTTGGGCAAATCCCCGTTCTTTGACAGAAAGTCATAGCGTCTGGCGCGTGGAGCGCCGTAAAAACGGTATTTTCTTAAAGGGAAGCACCCGCTTCCCTTTATTTGACCTTGAAGTTCTTAATCCAAATATAAAGGAGGATCGGCTGCGGTTGCGCGGCAAGTATGGAACAAAACAACAATGGCATTGAAAAATCTTACTGGAAACGGGTATTCGCGACATTTACGGCAGGGCAGGCGCTGAGCCTCATCGGCTCGTCCGCCGTGCAGTTCGCGCTCATCTGGTGGCTGGCCACAGAGAGCGGCTCCGCCATCGTGCTTTCCATTTCCGGTCTTGCGGCATTTTTGCCTACGATACTCATCGGCCCGTTTGCGGGCGTATGGGTGGACAGGCTCAAGCTCAAGCATACCATCATATACGCGGACGCGTTTATGGGTGTATGCGCGGCGGTACTGGCGGGGCTCTTTTACCTGGGCCAGGGTTCCTACCTGCTGGTATATGCGGCTCTGTTTCTGCGGGGCTTAGGCGGCGCGTTCCACATGCCTGCCGTGCAGAAGGCCATCCCCATGATCGCCCCGCAGGATCAGTTAATGCGCGTGAACGGCGTGATGCAGTTTCTGCACTCCGGCGCGTTCATGCTGGGCCCCGTTATCGGCGCGGCCATGTACGCGGCGCTGCCGCTGTGGCTCATATTACTGACGGATACGCTGGGCGCGCTCTTAGCCTGCGTTGCGACAGGCGCCATCGCCATTCCCGATCCCCCGCGGCAGCATGTGGAAACCCCGCACATGTGGCGGGAAATGAAGGCGGGCGCAAAGACGCTCTACTCCATGCGCCGGATGTTTATTGTGACGGTGACGTCAATCCTCTGCATGGTGGCGTTCATGCCCATGTCCTCGCTGTATCCGTTGATGACCAGCGACTATTTTAAAGGCACGGCATGGCACGCGGGCATCGTCGAGTTCGTGTTCGCGGCGGGCATGATGGCGGCAGCCGCGCTTGTCAGCGCGCGCGGGGAGGTAAAGGATAAATTCCGCATGATTCACCTTTCACTGCTGCTGTTGGGGCTTACCTCGCTGTTGTGCGGTATCCTGCCGCCGGATATGCGGTACTTCTGGGCGTTCGCCGTGGTGTGCGCGTTCATGGGCGCAAGCGGCAACCTCTACAACATTCCATACATGGCCTACATGCAGCAGAACGTGCCGCCGGAAGAAATGGGGCGGGTGTTCTCGCTCATCATGAGCCTTTCCTCGCTTGCCATGCCGCTGGGGCTGCTGATTGCGGGGCCGGTATCCGAGGCGAAAGGCGTCGCTTTCTGGTTCCTCGTTTCCGGCATCTTCATGATGGCGGTAACACTTTTGAGCATGGTGCTGACCGCCGGGATGAAGGAAAAGGCGGCGGAGTAATTTATATAGTTAGGGAAAACAACGCGGCCCAGCAAAAATTTTGCGGGGCCGCGTTTATACGCGCTTAAAAGTAAATAAGTTACAGACCCCAAGTAAACCGATTGCATTTACAAACCCCTTCCCGGCGTGTAAAGTAAACAGTATCCGGGGGCCGCATACCATGCCACCCCGGAAAACCACAAGCACGAAAGCAAGAGGATCCAATGGAACAGACAACGCCGTTAAAGAAACCGGAATGGCTGCACGTAAGGGGCAACACGGGGGAAGAGAACCGCAAGGTCGTGGAGATGCTCAGGGGGCTTTCCCTACATACGGTCTGCGAGGAAGCGAATTGCCCCAACTGCGGGGAGTGTTTTCATAAGCGCACCGCCACGTTCATGATATTGGGCAACAACTGCACACGCAACTGTACGTTCTGCACGGTCACAAAAGGGCGCCCCGTTTCCGTGGACCCGGAGGAGCCGAAGCATGTGGCGGCGGCGGTAAAGGAGCTGGGGCTTAAACATGTCGTTATCACCTCTGTCACGCGGGATGATCTGCCGGATGGCGGTGCGGGCCATTTTGCGGACGTTATCCGCGCAATAAAGGATGCTTTTCCAGAGAATTCGCCCGTCATTGAGGTGCTGATTCCGGATTTTAAGGGCGATGCGGCGGCGCTTTCCACCGTAATTGCGGCCAGACCCCATATCATCAACCACAATGTCGAAACCGCCCCCCGCCTGTACTCCGAGGTTCGCCCCATGGCGGTATATGAACGCTCATTGGAGCTGCTTGCCCGCGTCAAAAAGGAAGCGCCGGAGATATATACAAAGTCCGGCGTTATGGTGGGCCTGGGGGAGGCGCATGAAGAGGTGGTTGCGGTCATGAAGGACCTGCGCGAAATCGGCTGCGATATCCTCACAATCGGCCAGTACCTTGCCCCCAGCAAGCTCCACCATCCCGTGGTGGCCTACGTTGCGCCGGAAGAGTTCGCGGTCTATAAGCGGGAGGCGGAAGATTTGGGCTTTTTATACGCCGCAAGCGCGCCGCTGGTGCGCAGCTCCTATATGGCGGGAGAAGCGTTTGAGGCCATCCGGAAGGGGGCGAGCAAAGCGTGATATATCTCACCCACGAAAGCATGGATGCGTTCTTCTGGTTCGGGCTGGAATACGAGTTGCTGCGCCAAAAAGAGCCGGAGGACGATTGTTTTCTCTTCTGGCGTACAGAGCCCACGCTGATGATCGGCAACTACCAAATTGCCGCGGCGGAAATCAACGAGGCATACGCCAAGCAGCGGGGCATCCATATTGTACGGCGGCAGACGGGCGGCGGCACCATATTCACCGATCCCGGAAGCTGGCAATTTAGCTTTATCATGCGCAACCGGGAAAACAGGGAAATCGCGTTTGAGCAGTTTGTGCGCCCTGTGCTCGAAGGGCTCAAGGCCATGGGCATAGACGCCTCCATGAGCGTGCGCAACGACCTTTTATTTGATGGAAAAAAGTTCTGCGGCAACGCGCAGCACCATACCGGAAGCCGCGTTTTGCATCACGGCTCCATATTGTTCGATACGGATATCGATGAAATGGTGCGCTGTCTTACCGTGGACGATGAAAAAATCAGCACCAAGGGCATCCGTTCCGTACGGCAGCGGGTTACGAACCTGAAGGAGCATATAAAGGAGCAGATGGACCCGCTTGGTTTCCGGGACAGGCTTTTAACTTCCATGCTGTCCGGCATGAAGACCCGCCCGCTTACGGCGGAGGAAATTTCCGCCGCGCAACATATCGCGGAGCAAAAGTTCAGAAGCTGGGACTGGGTCTACGGCAAAGCGCCCAACTGCCAGGTTTCAAAAAGCAAACGTCTGAACGGCGGCAAGGTGGAAGTCTGCCTGGATGTGGACAAGGGCGTCATTTCGAGCTGCAGTATATACGGGGATTTCTTTTTTGCGGGCGAGCTAGAAAAATTGACCGATCGGCTCACGGGCTGCCCCTACAACGAGCAGAGCGTGCGCGCCGTGCTTGGGGACGCCCTGCGCTCGAAGTCCTTTTACCTGATCGAGCCGGAGGAGCTTATGGCGTGCATATTCTGACGCTGCTTTAAGAGAATCCTACATATAATTTACTGTTATGGCAGGAGCGCGAGTCCCAAGCGGACTCGCGCCATTTTTTCATGAAAATATCAATGCAAAGCCATACTAAAAATATTGCATGGTAAAAATAAAAACATTCCGCCGGATGCATGAATTTTTACTTTTCATTTGCATTTAATCTGTTATACTGCTATACGTGGAAGGATTTCGATTTCCGATAAGGAGTTTAAGAATAGAATGAGAAAAACGAAAATCGTATGCACCATCGGCCCCGCTTCGGAGGCCAAAGAGACGCTCCGTCAAATGATTTTGGCGGGTATGAACGTGGCCCGGCTCAACTTTTCCCACGGCGATCACGCGGAACATAAGGTGCGCGTGGACCGCCTGAAGGAGCTGCGGGAAGAAATGAATGTTCCTTTAGCCATCATGCTGGATACGCGCGGGCCGGAGATTCGCATCGGCCGGTTTAAAAAGGGAAAAATCCAGTTGAATGAAGGGGACACATTTACTCTCACTACCAAAGAATGCGAAGGTGATGAAAGCATAGCCTATATCAACTATGAGGCTTTGCCTTCCTGCGTCAAGCCCGGCAACAGCATCATGCTCGACGACGGGCTCATCGAACTTTCCGTTTTGAGCGCAGATCAGGAGAATATCGTCTGTAACGTTGTCAATGGCGGGCCGCTTTCTAACAACAAAAGCGTCAACCTGCCGGGGCTGTATATCGACATGCCGTACCTGTCCGAAAGGGACCGCGCCGACATCCTCTTTGCGGTGGAAAACGACCTCGATTACATCGCACTTTCCTTTGTGCGCACCGCGCAGGACGTTATGGACGTCAAGCGGTTCCTGGGCCATCACGGCGCACCCGGAATCGAACTGATTGCAAAAATCGAAAACCGGTCCGGCATAGACAATATCGATGAAATCATCCGCCTGTCCGCGGGCATCATGGTGGCGCGCGGCGATATGGGCGTGGAGATCCCGTTTGAAGAGCTGCCGCACCTGCAGAAAAAGTTGATCACTAAGTGCTACAGCGCGGGCAAGCGCGTCATCACCGCCACGCAGATGCTCGAGTCTATGGTCCGGAACGCCCGCCCCACCCGTGCGGAAATCACAGACGTCGCCAACGCGATCTACGACGGCACAAGCGCGCTGATGCTTTCCGGCGAGACGGCAAACGGCAAATATCCCGTGGAAACCATCCGTACCATGGTAAAGATCGCCGAGCGCACGGAAGAGTTTATCGATTATAAAACGAACTTCCACAACTTCCGGCCTGATCTCGACAAGAGCGTCATCAACGCCATCTCCCACGCCACCTGCACCACCGCGCACGATCTGGAGGCGGCGGCAATCGTGACCGTTACGCGTACGGGCTCCACCGCGCGCATGGTGTCCCGCTTCCGCCCGGCCACGCCCATCGTCGCCATCACGCCAAATGCGCGCACCTATCGCCAATTAGCACTTTCCTGGGGCGTGACGCCGCTGATGAACGATTATAAGGAGAGTAGCCGCGAGCTGTTTACAGACGCCGCCCGCAAAGTGCAGGAAGCGAATTTGGCGCACGACGGCGATATCATCGTCATCACGGGTTCTTCCGACCGCGTGGGCGAAATCACGAACACGCTGCAGATCCATGTACTGGGCACGGCGCTTGTGCGCGGCGTGGGCAACGGCCTTGCGCCCATTACCGGGCGGGTGTGCGTGGTGACGAACCCTGACGGCATCAAGAACTTCCATGATGACGATATCCTGGTGATCGACCGCACCACCAACGTTGTGCTGCATGAAATGCGCCGTGCGCGCGCCGTGGTGACGGAGGAAAATATGGTGGATTCGGGCGCCGCGTCCGCCTGCCTGGCGCTGGATCTTCCGCTCATCGCAGGGGCCGAGGGCGCGACACAGCTGTTAAAAACCGGCTGCCTGGCTACTATCGACGCAAAGAGCGGCGTGATCTACAACGGGGACAGCTGCTACACCGGCGGCAACAAATAACGAAACTTGAAAAGGAGGGCGGGTGGCCCTCCTTTTTTGTTGCCAAAAACGACAAGAACTGCCTATTTCTGAGGCATCGCTTTCTTTCACTGTATGGATAGGGTATAATATTTTTAACAAGCGGCGTGTCTCGCCATTACATGAACGTTCATGTACGGAAGCGGCAGCTTCCACGTCATGCATAAATTCACCGAATCAGCACGGCCATATGCCTGACCTTCTTTTACGCCTTTAGGAGCATCCGGCTATGTTTCAAAAAATCCCCGGCTGCATGAATTGGTACGCATGAATGAATGTGAGAGCCCTGGCGCTGTCCTGTTTGGGGCCTGCTCTTCAATCGCCGCCCCTTTTTGTCCTCCCGCCGTGGAACGGCGCATCCTGGAATAAGGCTAACCGCACGGCAAAGAAGGGGGAAACCCATGCTGTTTCATGAGAAAATCGGCCTGGTGTTAAGAGAACTGGGTGTTCCTCGTACCGAGCTTGCGCGGGCGTCGGGGCTGGACGTCTCTTTGATCAGCCGTTTTCACAGTGGGGATCGGGTTCCTTCCCGTTTCAGCCCCCAGTTGGACAAGCTCTCTATGGGCGTGGCGACGCTTGCGCTGCAGCAAAAAAACCATCATCGAATCTGCGCGCTGTGCGGCGCGCCGGAATGCGAGGAAGTCAGCGCGATATCGGACGCGGTGAACGCATGGATCAATACGGCGGATTCCGGGTTAAGGCCCCAGCGCGCCCACAAGCCGCGGCAGCCTTTGCCCTCCGCGCAGCACAATGGGGAAGGGGCGTTTGCGGAAAAGCTGGACGCGCTCATTCGGGCGGCGGAGGTCACCAACACGACGCTTGCCCGGTATCTCAACGTGGACGCTTCTTTGATCAGCCGTTTTCGTTCGGGGGTACGCCGCCCGGACGCCAATGAAAGGCTGATCGCCAACATCTGCGCGTTTTTTTCCATGAGGGAGTACACGCCCCGGCAGCGGGAAGCGCTCTTACATGTGATTCGCATGGAACATACGGAGGACAGGGAGGCGCTGCTTGACGCGCTGCGCGGCTACCTGCAGGTGGGAAGCCCGAACACGGATTATCTCTATGTGGACGGTCTGCTGGAAACGCTCGATTCCATGCGCTCTGCGCCGGAAGCCCCCGCCCCGGTTCAAGCGGAGGGGCGTCCGTTGACGCTTCAGGCCGGGGAAGTAGACTTCTATCAGGGGAACGCGGGGCTGCGGCGCGCAGTATCCCGTTTGCTCGACAGCATACTTGCGGATGGGAACGTTGGTGAGCTTCGCCTGTTTTCGGATCTTGATCTGCAGTGGGCGCTGGAGGACGAGGCGTTTTTGAACGCCTGGCCGGAGCAGTTGAAGCGCATTATGGATCAGGGAACGCGCTTTACGTTTGTTATAAGCATGGACGCCAACCTATCCGGCATACTTCTTGCCATGGAACGCTGGATTCCGCTGTTTATGACGGGCAAGCTGAACCTGTACCTGCTTTCTAGGCCAATCATGCGCCGGTTTGCCTGTACGCTGGTCCTGGCGGACAAACTTGCCGCAATTGAATCTTTTTCCGCGACCAAGACGGTGCCTTCCGCGTTTTATCTGTATACACAAAAACAGGAACTGATTGAAAACGTCCAAATGCAGTTTGACGCGCTTTGCTTAACCGGCTGCGTTTCGGTCCAGATGTTCAGCGAAGGGATGCAGGTGCAGTACCAGCGGTTCCTGTCGGCATTTGAGCGCGCGTCCGGCGATACGGATGTGGTGCTGCATTCGCTCTCCTCGTATACCATTTCCCCGTCCCTGATGGAGCGGATGCTCGAACGCGCCAAGGTCGCGCAGGAAACAAGGGAGCGGGTCCTAGCGTACCACCAGCTTGCGGTAAAACGCGCAATCAAAAACCTGTCCCTTTATTGCATATCGGATTATGTTTGCCTTGCGAACCCGGCGGATTTGCGCGCGGGGCTGGTGCAGGTGGAATTCCCGTGGCTGGACGGCAGCGTGCGCATCGCATATACGCCCGCGGAGTACGCCGAACATATCCAGACGACGATTGAACTGCTGCGAACATATCCGGGTTACAGCATATATCTTTTGCCCCAGATGCCGTTTCACAATATTACGCTCATGGTACGCCAGGGGACCGGGGCGCTCATACGAAAGCTGGGCAGGCCGGGTCTTGCAGTGGCTACCGCCCATCCCGCGCTTTGCAATTCGCTTTCGAGCTACATCGATATACTCAAACTCAGGGGCATCCGCGTCCACCCCGACCACGGGCGCGGGTTAAGGATGATGCTGCAATACCTGCAGATTGCAACCCAGGCGGAGCATCAGGATACCATTACCTGATCATTTTCGACTCATACTCTATGCAAAATTCAAGTTTTTTGCACAATTTTTGGGAAACGATTGACATCCCGGTTTTGCGTATAATAAGATAACGTCAAAGTTAGGGTCCGCTTTGCGTCAAAAATTTGGCGCATCTATATATGCAGGTGTAAGGCTTGGGTGACGCACATTTATGGGTAGAATAAAATGCATATCGTGGAAGAAAGAAAAGTTGAAAGTCGGAATCAAAAGGCGCTGTTTCTGGTAACGGGCGCTGTTTTCATCTGCCTGCTGGCTTTGCTTCTGATTAGCCTGATGCTCAACAGCCGTATGACCACTGCCACGTATGACCGCCTTTTGCAGGAATCCCAGGCGATGTCAAGTTCGCTCAAAGGGTATTTCAACCGCCAGCAGGATACGCTTTCTGCGCTTGGCGCGCTTGTAGCCGGTAACGAAATACCGGAAGGCAGCGCGCTCGTATCGGCGTTTGAGGTGGCGGAAGATTTGGGCGGGTTTGCCGATATCCACTTTGCGGACAAGTCTGGCGAACTCAGGTATGTTGACAGCGGCGTTGACGTCTCAAAAGAGACTTTTTTTCAAACCGCAATCGGAGGCACGCGGGCGGTTGCGTACCTGCCTTCCATGGCGGATGATCGTACCCCGGGCCTGATCATCTGCGTCCCGGCGCAGGCAGGGGACGAGATCGTGGGCGTACTGTACGGCAGCCTGACGCATGAGGCGCTCCAAACGCAAATCGGTGCAAGCGCGTTCGGGGAAAAGGGCGTCAATATCCTGCTTTCCGCGGACGGGCGGGTCATATGCTCCAACGGCGACACGTTCCTGCCGGGTGATTTGTTTGCGGATACCGTGCAGGCGTCCAACAGCGCGGGCGGCAGGGCGCTTGCACAGCAGCTGGGGAGCAGTCTGGGTCAGCGGGAGAGCGGCACGCTTTCCTTCCTGCTGGGCAAGGAGCCGTTCCATATGGCTTATGCGCAGCTTGCGCCGTCCTCCTTTATGGTAATCAGCGGGGTACCGGATTCCGCCGCGGCAAGGCTGGAAAACATCAACACGCAGCGAATGCTTTTGTTGGTGGCGGGCATTCTTGTGGTGTTTGCGGGCATGCTGATTTACGTGTTCCATTCCAACCGGCGACATGTGCTGCAGCTGCAGAACGAAAAGGAACTGTTAAAGCGCAGCGAGGAACGCTACCGCTTCCTGGAGAATCTCACCAACGACATCATATTCGAGGTGGATATGCGTACGCGGCGCATATCGTTCAACCAGAATTATCACAGGCATTTGAGCTTTCTTCCCAATGTAAGGACGATAGACGATCTTTTCCAGCACAACAAGCGCGTCTATCCGGAGGACCGCCAGGCGATCGACAACATGGTGGAAAGCATGCGCCTGGGCGAGGAAAAGGCTGAAGCGCAGTTCCGTATTTACGCCACGGACAGCGTGCTGGTCTGGCTGCATGTGCAGTGTTACGCCATGCGGGACGACGAAGGCAACGCCATACGGCTGTTGGGCAAGATCATGAATATCGATAAGCAAAAGCGGGAGCTCCAGCGCCTGCAGGGCCGCGCCGCACAGGATTCGCTTACCAAGGTGTTAAACCGCGAGACCACCCAGAATAAAATAGACGAGTTCCTCACCGCACAACGGAAAGAAGGCCTTGTCAACCGGCATGCGATGATGGTAATAGATCTCGACGGCTTCAAACGCATCAACGATACCTACGGCCACCTGACGGGGGACCATCTTTTGATGGCGCTGGCGGAAGAGATGCGCAAGGTATTTAGAAGCTCGGATATCGTGGGCCGCATGGGCGGGGACGAGTTCGTGGCGTTTTTAAAGGACATCGGGGATGACGCGCACGCTTATCAAAAAGGGGAGGAGCTGTGCACCACCGTACGCGCGCTTTCCGGCCAGTTCCACAATGGGCTGCAGGTAACGTGCAGCATCGGCGTTTGCCCATGTTCGGGCACGGACAGTACGAACTTTGACGAGCTCTACCAAAAGGCGGATTCTGCGCTGTACTTGGCCAAGAGCAGGGGCAAGAACCAGTGTATCGCCTATAACGGCGCGTGCAGCGCCTGACAGGATGATCAAAGCCCTCATTGACGGCGCATGCCCCTAAGCCTATACTCGAATGAGGAAAAGCATACGCCGCATGGAAACGCGTTTCCTGCGGCGTTTTTGTGTCCGATCGGTCCATTGTTTGCCCGCCCTCCGGGCGGGGTAACATAGGCATACGATCATTTTTTAGAAAGAGAGCGATTGGTATGGCAATCATTTATTTGGCGGGCGGCTGCTTCTGGGGCGCGGAAAAATACCTGCGCGCCGTGCACGGTGTTACCGCCACAGAAGTTGGATATGCAAACGGCAAGACGGAGAACCCCACCTACGAGGACGTCTGCCGCAGGAATACCGGCCACGCGGAGTCTGTAAAGGTGGAATATAATCCCGAAGTGCTGCCCCTGGGATTTCTGCTGGAGCTCTACTATGAGGCGATCGATCCGCTCTCCCTCAATCGGCAGGGCGGGGACGTGGGCACGCAGTACCGCACCGGCGTCTATTATGTGGACGAAGCCGACCGCCCTGTGATCGAGCGTTCCCTGAACGGCCTTAAGGCGAGGTTAAATCAGGAGCCCGCCATAGAGTACGGGCCGCTTGAAAACTTCTATCCCGCGGAGGAATATCATCAGCTGTATCTCGATAAAAACCCCGGCGGCTACTGCCATATCGGTATGGGGAAAATCAAAATGGCAGCGCAGGCCAGGGTGAACCCGGCGGATTATCCCGCCATTGAAAAGGATGACCTTAAACACACGCTTTCCCCGCTCTCCTACGAGGTTACGCAGCACGCTGCGACCGAGCCGCCGTTTCATAACCAGCATTGGGATACGTTTAGACCCGGTATCTACGTGGATATCACGTCGGGGGAGCCGCTGTTTTCCTCCACGGATAAATTCGAAAGCGGCTGCGGCTGGCCCAGCTTTTCTAAGCCGATCGATCCGTTCGTGGTAAAAGAATTTGAGGACAATTCCCTAAGTAGGCGCCGCACGGAGGTAAAAAGCCGCGCAGGCGATGCGCACCTGGGGCATGTGTTCAACGACGGCCCGCGGGAACTGGGCGGGTTACGGTACTGCATCAACAGCGCCGCGCTGCGCTATGTGCCCAAGGCGGAGATGGAGCAGCAGGGCTACGGTTACTTGCTGCCGCTTCTGGAGGGGCAGGAATCCAACTAGCTGGAAAAAATTACTGCTATAATTTTCAAAAAAATGATTTGACAACCATATATGCATGTACTATACTGTGAGTACTTAATGGAGTAATCTGTTAAGTGTGATAAAGGCAAAGCCGGTGAAAATCGGTGACGCAAAGCTAAAGGGCCTACCGGTCATATGACCTAAGGCAGCCAGTTGCCGCATCAATCATGCAATATGTCAGTTTGGCATGTTTTGGATGTTTGGCAGCTGACCCTTCGGGTTGGCTGCTTTCTTTTTTCGTTCGTTGGCGAGTGGAATGTGCCTGTTTTTGCGGCCGCCTGTGTTACTGCCGGGAAGGAGCTGAGCGCCTGTGCTGGTTGTGGTGGCAATCGCGCTTACGGTCATTATGGCGTTTGGCGCTTTGGCCGTAGACGGCAGCGTGCTGTACCTTCAAAACGCGAGGCTGCAGATGGCGCTGGACGCGGGCGTGCTGGCGGGGGCATCTATGCTGCCCGATACGGCAGCGGCAAGACGGGAAGCGGAATACTACATCGAACAGAACGGCTTTTCCAAAGATCAGGTCACCATCTCATTTGAAAACTCCAATATGGTCATCACCGCGGTGGGCAGGGAAGAAGTGCAGGCTGGCTTTTCCAGCGTGCTGGGCAAGGAAACAAACGCCGTAGCCGCTGGCGCAAGTGCTGAAAAGTATAAGGAAAGCGGCCTGTGGCCCTACGATTACCTACTTTTCAGCGGAGATCCGAACTATACGTTCACTTTGGGCGGCAGGTTCGATATCGGCGGCAGCATCCACTCCAACGGTTCTCTGAGCGCAAGCCCCCAATGGGGTAGAATAGTTGGCGCTGCCGAAGCGTCGGATGACGTTTATATCAACACCTCTACCATGACGGTAGGCTCCAAAGTGCCCGGCGCGCCTTTCATCGAAATGCCGGACTTTTCCGGCGTGGAAGAGGACGTGCGCCCCACGCTCCCCGCCCGCCCCGGCAGCTATACTAACCTTGGCTCGGGCAACCTCCAGTGGATACAATACCAGACCTTCTCCAACTACACGGTAATGACAGGCAATACCGTAATCAACTGCGCGGAGGCCGTCATCAACAACACCATGCATTGCATGGGCAACCTCAGAATTTCCGGCAAGGCAGTATTAAATGGCGGCAATACCCTGTATGTGGAGGGCGACCTTGAAATAGGGAACCAAGCGGTGTTGAACGGCAATATATATGTCGATGGTGATCTTAATATTTCCGGCGGAGCGCCGGTATGCACGCTAAACGGCAACCTGTATGTTATGGGCAAAATCTACATGGGCAACAGCTTCACCGGCACGGGTAACGTATTTGCCGGGGGAGATATCGATTTCAAAGGCAGCGCCATGCAGATGCGCCAGACAGATACCGTTTGCGTATATTCGAAAAACGGGAATATTTTCATGGAAACGGGGGGTACAAGGGTATCCGGCGTGGTATACGCGCCCAAGGGAAGCATTACATTGCATGGGGGTAATACCCAGTTCTATGGAAGCTTGATCGCGTATCGGCTTACTGGGATACCAGAGAACCTTGTGGCGCGCCCGCCGGATATTCCGCCGGAAATATTTGGGCCAAACGAAGAAAAAATTCGGTTGATCCGCTAAAGTTCGGCATTGATTGTAACGATAGAAAAGAAAAGGCAAAAAAGGTTCTGCTTTTTCAAACAGAATCCCCGCAAAAAAGAGTGTATAAGTTCAGCAAACCTGCCGAAAGGCAGCGACGCAAAGCTAAAGGGCCTAAAGGGTAACGCCTAAGGCAGCCAGTTGCCGCTTTTTATATCCCCGTGGCAATGCCCCGGAGCATATGAAACAGTTTTGGCAACTGCTAAAAAATAAGCGGTTGCCATTTTATTTTTCGTTCCCAATGGAAGAGGGCTGTCCCGCAGTGTATGGACAACCCAACCCTGAACATAACGGTGCTGCAAGTTTGGAAAGGGGGCGATACAGGATGCGCTGATGTGCGCATCAAAGGGGTACTTCAGTTTTGCGGGCAGGCGATCCCCCGACCTCCCACACGGGTGGACGCGAAAAGTGACCCGCAACCGATGCAAGGCGCCGGCATTTGCCTTTTTGCGCCGGGTAGAAGGGCTTTACGTACACAGGTAAGCCTAAAGCCGCGAACGCGGCAAAACGTGAATCCCCGGATGGAACCGGGACGGAAAAAGAGTACTACAAAAGTCATCTTCCCGATAATGGCAAGACAGTCGAAAGGCTGTTACGCAAAGCTACAGGGTCTAAAGGCGAAAGCCCATGACAGCCAGCTGCCGAATGAAGCCGCGCTTTTGTTTGCGTCTTTGTCATCCTTCTCTAAAAAACGGATGCAGCGCGAAAACAAAGAGGCCGCTATTCGGAGACCCGAATAGAGGCTTTTCTTTGCTCATAGCAAAGAAAAGCTTCTTAGGCTAAATCAACTAGGAGGCCCAACATGGCAATACCCGTATATGCATTGATCGGCGGGCTTCTGGCAATCCCCACCCGGGCGCTTGCCAAAAAGCTGGTCCGTGACCGCCAAGGGGAACCCTGCGAGAGCCGCATGTTAAGCGGAACCTACTCCGCAGAGGCGTGGGTATTTGTCTGCGCGTTGGGCTGGGCGCTCATCGCCGCTGCCAATCAGGCGGCGGGGATGGTTCGGTTGATCCAATTGGTTTGCGTGTTTGAAATCATGCTGTGCTTAAGCGCGGTGGATCTTGTGACCCGCCGTATCCCCAACGAACTTCTGATTGCCTTGCTGCTCGTGTTCATACTTGGCGAGGTTGCAGAAGGCGCGGCAAAAGGACTAACAGGCAAACTGTCGGGCGCGTTCATCGCGGCGGCCGTGTTCCTGCTCCCATCCAAAATGGGCATGAACATCGGCTGGGGGGATATTAAGTATGCAACGGTCATTGGGCTGGGCCTTGGGCTCGCGGGGTTTTTACAGGTGACGGCGGTGATGGCGCTCGCTTTGGGCGCGTATGCGGCCTACCTGTATCTGTCCCGCCGGGGTACGCTCAAATCCTTTGCAGCGGTCGGCCCCTACCTTTCTCTGGGCGTGATGAGCACGTTGGTGTTTCCAGTGTTGCAGACGATACTTCAAAACCAAATATTTTAGAGAAGGAGCAAAACCATGAAAAAGTTCATCGAAATTCTCAAGGATGAAAACGGCCAGGGCATGGTAGAATACTGCCTCATCCTTGGTTTGATCGCTGTCGCGGCTATCACTGTTCTTATTACGCTTGGGCCCAAGGTAACGAAGATCTTTCAAGGTGCAGAGACACAGATTAACCAGGTTCCCGGCATCACGGCCCCGTCGGGTGGCTGATGGAGTTATAGGCACATTGATGCTGCCGCCCGTACGTTGTGCGGGCGGCAGCAGTCTCTTGATAAGATGGAGGAAATGCCATGCAGGCAGTTCAGCATAAAAAGGGACGCGGGGAACGGGGGCAGGCTTTGGTGGAAATGGCCATTACCCTCCCGCTTCTTTTGCTGATGCTCATGGGCATCATGGAGATGGGCTGGTATTTTTACAACCAGATGAGCGTGGAAAACGGCAGCCGCGAGGGCGCGCGCTACGCGATCGTCCACGCGGAGGACACAACGCTGAATACGGACGTTACCTCCCTTGTACAGGGCATGGTGTTTGGCCCGGGCACGATGGCCGTTACGCTCAATAAAGCAGGAAACGACATTTCAGTAACCGTTACCAAGGAGGTCCCCACGCTTACGCCCATCGCGGCGATCTTTACGCCGGGGGACACGTTCTTATTATCCGCCAGGACTACAATGAAGGTCTAGCAAGACAGACAGAGATATTTTATCCAGTTAAAGTTTGAATTTAACGGTTTTACGCCGCAGGGGGACGCATGAAGAAGATATACATCATAGCCGTATTCGTGGCGCTGCTGACCGGTGTTGCGGTGTATTTATATACCTCGCAGCTCGAACAGAAGGCGACCGTCGTGGTCCATACGGGAACTGTGGTGGTATCTACCGTCCCCATAGAGGAAAACGCAAGGATCACGTCGGATATGGTGACGCTCACCACCACCGCCGTGGAATGGATTGGTCCCGGCGCCGCTACAAAGCTGGAGGACGTCGTGGGCAAAATGAGCCGCTACCGCATTCCCGCGGGGCAGCAGATCGGAACGGACAGCATCGCTTCCGATGATACCGCCGTGGGCGGCAAGCTCGCCTACGTTGTCAAGGACGGCATGCGCGCAGTGACGTTCGCAAGCGACGAGCTTTCCGGCGTGGGCTTTTACCTGAATAAAAACGACTATGTGGATATCATGGCCACTACCGTAGCCACAAAAGAGGATGAAGAAACTGGCGTCGTTACGGAGATTCCCGCCGTGGAGATGCTCCTTGAAAACGTACTGATATTGGAGGTCGCCGCCCGGCCCCAGACCGAAACCCAGACCGACGCCAACTACAACTATACCTATTCGTCCATTACTGTGGAGCTATCGCCTTCGGACGCCATGAAGCTCTATTTCGCCACAGAGAACCAGAAAATCTCCCTCCTGCTGCGCGGCGCGGAGGATCAGGATAAAGTCTCCCCGCCGGTGTATGTGCATCCGGTGTACGAATACAAGGATGTCGCATAGGAGATTAAAATGGAACAGCTACGGGTATTTGTTATCAGCAGCGATAAAGACGCGCGCTATAAGATCAAGGGCATATTGAACGTCGAGGATATCGTCATCGTCGGCTACGGCGATCTTGTGCCCTCCTGCGTGCAGAAGGCCCAGGGCCTGCAGCCCGACGTCGCGCTTCTTCTTTATGAAAACGCCGCGGCGCTCGATATTGCGCAGCGCATTTACCAGAGCGTGCCCCGTTGCGCGCTGATGCTGTTGACCCAGGAGCTTTCCATGCCATTAACGCGCGAGGCGCTCAAATCCGGCATCCGCTTTGTCGTCTCCTATGAGGATGGGGACGACGCGATTATAGACGCCGTACGCCGGGCGGGTGCGCTCGAACAGGTGCGCGCCGGTCTTGCGGGTACCGTGCCGGTACAAAAGACGCAGGTCATTAGCGTATATTCCGGCAAGGGCGGCACGGGCAAGACCACGCTTGCCGTCAACCTGGCTGTGGCGCTTGCAAAGGCCGGGCGAAAAACCGCCATCATCGATCTTTGCCTGGAGTATGCGAACGTTGCGCTTTATCTTGATATGCAGCCCAAGGATACCATAGCGGAACTTGCCCAGGAGCGGGGCGCGCTCAGCATGGATGTGCTGCGCGGCTTTACCGTGCAGCATTACAGCGGGCTAAGCGTGCTCGCCGGTCCCAACACCCCCGAAAGTGGGGAGTATGTGGAGCCTCGGCATGTGGAAAGCGTGCTCTCCGTCATGCGCCCGTTTTTCGATTGCATATTTGTCGATCTTCCAAGTAACTTCGCGGATACCACCATCACCGCCATGGAAAATTCTAATAAGGTGCTTGTGGTCGTTCAGCCGGATATCGGCTCCATAAAGGCCGCGCATACCGCCCAAGCCGTGCTTTCCTCCCTGCAGCTGCAGGAAAAGATCCGCTATGTGTACAACAAGGACTGTAAGGCCTTCCTTTCCGTTAAGGACGCGCAGAAGGTGTTGGGCGTATTGCCCGCCCATGTTCTCCCGCGGGACGATAAAACAGCGGACAGGTGCCAGTGCATCGGCCGCCCGGTGGTGCTGGAAGAGCCGAGAACAGCTTTGGGCAGGAAACTGATTGGGCTTGCTTCGGAGGTGATCCGGTGAGTTTACAAAGCCGCCTCAACAGGCCCGCCGAGGACGCCCCGCGCGAAGAACGCGCGGCAGCCCCAGCCCCCGCCGAGGAAACCAAGCAGGACCAGTACCTGCTCATTATCGACCGCGTACGCGCCGCAGTCATCGAACGGCTGCGCGGCGGCAATGTGGAGCCGGATGCGGCGCAGGTGCAAAGCGTCATAGACGATGTATTAAAAGAGTATTCGGATACCATCACGCGGGTGGAGCGTACGAGGCTGTCTACCGTACTCTTTAACGAGGTCATGGGCCTTGGGCCGCTCGAGGCGCTGTTAAACGACCCGGGCGTGACAGAGGTCATGGTCAACGGGCCCAAGCAGGTATTTGTGGAGCAGAAGGGCAAAATCAAGCTGTCCGACGTCCGCTTCCGGGATGAGGAGGCCGTGACGCAGGTGATCGAAAAGATTGTTTCCGCCATAGGTCGCCATGTGGATGAGGCAAGCCCCATGGTGGACGCGCGTCTAAAGGACGGCTCCCGCGTCAACATTATCATTCCGCCGCTTTCGCTGGTGGGGCCGGTCATCACCATCCGCAAGTTTTCCAAGACCCCCTTTACCGTGCACGATCTCATCAATTTTGGTTCTCTCACCCCGCGCATGGCCAGCTTTTTAGAAGCCTGCGTCAAGGGCAACCTCAACATGATGGTGGCGGGCGGCACGGGAAGCGGCAAGACGACGCTGCTGAATGTGCTTTCGGCGTACATCCCATCCGATCAGCGTATCGTCACCATAGAGGACGCGGCGGAGCTGCAGTTAAAACAGCAGCACGTCATTACATTGGAAAGCCGCCCGGCCAACCTGGAGGGCCGCGGGGAAATCACCATACGGGATCTTGTGAAAAACGCTTTGCGCATGCGACCGGACCGTATCATAGTCGGCGAGGTCCGCTCGGGCGAGGCGCTCGATATGCTTCAGGCCATGAACACCGGTCACGACGGCTCGCTGACCACCGGCCACGCCAACTCCCCGCGGGACATGATCTCCCGTATCGAGACCATGGTGATGATGGCGGGTGTGGACATGCCGCTTTACGCCATAAGAAGCCAGATCGCTTCCGCGCTCGATGTGATCGTCCAGCAGAGCCGCCTGCGGGACGGTTCCCGCCGCGTGGTCAGCATTACCGAGATCACCGGCATGGAAGGCGATATCGTCAGCATGCAGGACATATTCACGTTTGAAACCGATGGCTCGACGGACGGGCAAGGCCGCTTCAACGGCCGCTTTAAAAGCACAGGCGTATACCCGAAATGCGTGTCTAAAATCCGCAGCAACGGCGTCCCGGTATATGACGAATGGTTTCAGTAATGCTTCGGTAACGGGAAGGGGAAGAACATGCAGCGCATACTCTTGATGCTTTCTGCGGCGGGCCTGGTGTTTACGCTCTGCGTAATCCTCTTGCGCAGGGTATACCGGGATACGCTCAGAAGCGGCGACCGCATAGAAAAGCTCTCCGGCGAAAAGGTCCCCTTGTCCCGCGAACGCATGCGGGCGGAAAAGAAGCCGCCCATCCGCATTTCCACCGTCCTGGTGGATCAGCTTGCAAGCGCGGGCGTGCCCATGCGGGCCGAGGAGTTTCTGCTCATATGGATCGTTCTCTCCTTTATTCCGCCCGCCGTCTCCGCGCTGATGGAAGCCCACGCGTTTGTTTCCGTCACGCTTACCGGCATTGGCCTTGCGCTGCCGCCGTTCTATGTGCGCCATAGCCGCCATAAGCGCCTCATCGCATTCGAAAAACAACTGCCCGAGGCAATCACCACCGTCAGCAACTGTTTAAAAAGCGGCCTGACATTCCAGCAGGGCATGCAGACCGTGGCGGACCAAATGGCGGAGCCGATCTCCAAGGAGTTTGGCCGCGTGATGCGGGAGCTGCAGCTGGGCAGCACCACGGAACGGGCGCTATTTAACCTCTCGCGCCGCGTCCCGAGCGCGGACGTCCGGCTGATGGTAACGGCGATCCTCATTTCCCAGCAGGTGGGCGGCAATCTTTCCGCGGTGCTCGATAACATCGCCAAAACGGTGACGGACCGCATCCGCGTCAAGCAGGAGGTGCGCACCATCACCGCTACTGGCCGTATATCCGGCATGGTGATCGGTTTGATGCCGGTATTCCTCGCCATATTGCTGGTGCTGCTCAACCCCAACTATATGGAACTGATGTTCGAGCGGCAGGAAGGGCATATCATGCTCATCGTTGCCGCGGTGATGGAGACGATTGGCTACATGCTGATCCGCAAGATCGTATCGGTCAAGTATTAAATCCGAAAGGGGGAGAACGACATGCAGTTTCTAGTCATCACCAGCGCGGTGTTCGCGTTTGTGCTGGTACTGCTGCTGTTCAGCCGCCCCCGCAGGATATTGGGCGCGAAGGAGCGGCGCATCAAGCGCATTGTGGAAACCGATAAGGCGCTTCTTGATGAACTGAATGCTGATTTCCATGAGCGGTTTATCGCGCCCATGTTAAAGCAGTTCCACCGCGCTTTCAGCCGCCTGGTAAAACCAAAAAAGGATGGCGCCGTCAACAGCAAAATGGAGCGGCAGCTGCGCATGGCGGGCATGTATATCGGCTCTTCCGGTTTCCTGGCGATTCGCATGCTGGTAGCATTCGGATTGTTCGTTCCTGCGGCGCTGCTGCTGCGAAATGCGGAGCTTGAGATGTATTTGAAGATGCTGCTGATGCTTGCCGCTTTGATGCTGGGGCTTTTGGTACCGGTGTACTATATGCGCTTTCGGATCCGTTCGCGGCAAAGCTCCGTCAAGAACCAGCTTCCGGACATGATCGATATCCTCACCGTCAGCATCGACGCGGGCTTGAGCTTTGACCTCGCGCTAAGGCGGGCGCTGGATAAATTCACGGGCGCGCTCAAAGAGGAAATGACCGTCACCGCCATGGAGATTCAAATGGGCAAGCCCCGCCGCGTGGCGCTGACCGAGCTTGGCGAGCGCAACGACGTTGCGGAATTAAAATCCCTCGCTTCCGCCGTGGTGCAGTCCGAACAGATGGGCACGCCCATCAAGCAGGTGCTGAAAACCCAGGCGGAGCAGCTAAGGCTTGCACGCAAGCAGTACGCGCAGGAAAAGGGCATGAAGGCGTCCGTCAAAATGCTGCTTCCCATGGTGGCGTTCATATTCCCGGTGATATTCATCATATTGCTGGGCCCCACCATCATCCGTGTGATGGATACGTTCAAATAGTATTTTTGCGGTAAAGATCCTCAAAAGGCGGGGTACTTTGGAAAAGATACGTTGAGGGCTCTGCCCTCAAACACCCGCTTAGGGTCGTGACGACCCTAAGAACCCATCCTTGGAAATGCTATTTTAGGGTTATTTCAGATGAGGGATTCCCAAGGGACGTGTCCCTTGGGTGGGGGTTCGGGGGCAAAGCCCCTGAAAAGGTTTACTGATTGATTGATCCCAAAGAAATTTCGACAAAAACTGGATTGGACAGGTGGAACTATGAAATACGCAATTCTGTATTCAGACGGCAAGGCGCTCGCGCGTATCCGCGTGGCGGACCGGTTTTTTCATCGCCTGAAAGGGCTGATGGGCGAGCGGGATATCAAGGAAGGGCTGCTGCTGCATCCGTGCTCGCAGGTCCACACCTATTTCATGCGTGAGCCCATAGACGTGGTGTACCTGGATAAGCTTGGACGCGTACTGTCCGTGGAGGAAGCGATGGAACCTGGGCGCATGGGCTTTTTTATTCACGGCTGCGCAAGCGTGCTGGAGCTGCCCGCCCACCGCTGGAAGCAGCTTGGCTGCTCTGAGCAGGTGCGGATTGTGGAAACGGGGAGGCTGGAAAATGGCCAGGCAATCGGATGAAACGCCGCGCGTGGATTATAGCGGCTGCCGGAGGCCGGAGCTTGTAGCAATAGCTACGGAGCAGGCGCAGTCGCTTTCGGATATGCGAACGGTACTCTACCGGGAAACCGACGCGCTGCGCGAGGAACTGCGCATGCTTCAGGCGGAAAACCGCGCGCTCAAAGAGATGCTATCGCAGGAAAGTAATGCGCATGAGCCCGCTGCGAACACGGTGGGTGAGGAACTATTAAAGGAAAGGCTCCGGCCCATCGTGGCTAAGCTCCTTGCAAGGCATCGTGAAGAAACACAGGCGCTGGAGAATAAACTCGCCGCGCTTCAAACGGAACTTGCGCAAGAGCGGGAAAAGCACAGCGAAGCGCAAAAACCATTCCTTCCGTTCGAACAGACTTCCCGGCATTTTGCGCAGGAAGAAAGTGCGGCGAAATCCGTTTCCTCCAAGGCGGTTCCCATACCCCTGTACAAGCTCATGCCGTTTGTAAGGGAGCATAAATAACCGGATTTCAAGAAGCTAACACATTCTGTGGCAGGCGTGCGCCTGCCTGTTTTATTTCCTTCTGGCGCAAAAACAGAACTTGCAGTATTGTAAGAAAAAGGATTGGGGGGGATATGGTATGAGACCGACGGAACTGGAGTGGGATTCCATATTCGGGTGCAAGGTCAGCCACGCATTCTATAAACATGAGCAGCAGCCGGACGCGCTTGTGGCACTGTTTCCCGGCCGCGGCTATACATCGCAATTGCCGCTGCTCTATTATGCCGGTATGGCGGCAAGGGACAAAGGGTTTGACGTACTCGGCTTGGAATACGGGTTTTTTAAGGCAGGCAAGCCCTTTACGGCGGAAGATATCGCGCCGTTTTGCGAAGAGCTCATCTTGGCGCTCCGGGCGGCGGGCGCACACAATTACCAAAAGCTCTATTTTATCAGCAAAAGTCTGGGCACCATGCTTGCGGGCGCGGTGGGCGCGGCGCTTCAACACCCCGGCGTAAAACATCTGTTTTTAACGCCGGTAGAGCGCGCGCTTCCATATATACTGCAAACGAAATCCGTCGCCGTGATGGGCACGGCGGACGATACGTTCCCGGAGGACTGTATCGACGCGGTCAGGGCGGACGCAATGTGCGAACTGATTTTTATTGAGGATGCGGATCATTCGCTGGAAACGCCGCAGGGCATTTCGCATAACCTTTCGATCATGCAGCACATGGCGGGAATTTACGATGCGTTTTTCGACTAATGCAGCCTAAATCCCGAACGCAGCCTAAAATTTCGAATTTCCGCTGCAGGATATGCGCACACTACCCTTGAGGTGATGCAGCATGCCAGAAATACCGGATGAATTTTTAACGGCGTTATCGCGGAACAAAGCGGCCATGCAGCGGTTTTCCGGCCTTCCGGACCCGGAAAAGGATACCGTGCTCAACCGCGTGCGCGGTGCGCGCACGGAGGGCGAGCTGGACGATATCGTCAACAAGCTGTAAGGCTGTTGGGCTATGTAGATAGGAGGGATGCTTGTGATGGAAATGCCGCAGGGGCTGTTGCAGGCGCTTGGGCACGATATGGACGCCATGCGCCTCTTTGCACAGCTTTCGGGCGCGGAGCGTGCGGCGGTCGTCAACCGGGCGCGCGGAGCCGAGAGCAGGGAAAAGATAGAAGAGATTGTAAGAGGAATATAGAGCAAAAAGCGGCGCAAGCCGCTTTTTTGTTGCAGCTAAATCACCTTCTGTATCTGGAACATCGCCGAAAGCACCCCGTAGCTTACGGGGGAAAAACGGTTGATCGTCCAGAAACTTACGCCGCCCAGGTCGAATTCATTCACCAGCTCATAACGAGCGCGCAGGCTTTGTCGGTTGTCGAACCACACCACATGCCGCACGCCTTCGTCGTCCTCATAAAAGAAATAGGGGGCCTGGGCCTGGGGGTCAAACTGGATTTGGGCGTTATGTTCCTGTGCAAGCTCCTCCGCCTGCGCGAATGAAACCGCGCGCGCGGCGCGGCCCTGCACATAGGGCAGCGTCCAGTCATAGCCGTAATTGGGCATGCCCATGAGTATTTTTCCCGGCTCAATTGCCGTGGTGGCATATTCCAGCACCCGCCGCACCTGGTTGGCGGGCGCTACGGCTATGGGCGGCCCGTAGGTGTGCCCCCACTCGTATGTCATCAATATGACATGATCCATCAAAGCGCCTATCGCCGGATAATTATGTGCTTCATATAAAAGCCCCTGCTGCTCTGCGCTGGTCTTGGGTGCGAGCGCCGTGGTGAGAATGTAGCCAAGCGGGCGAACATGCCTTACGACTTTCTCCAAAAACCGCAAATAGGCGGGGCCGTCCGCAGGATATATGTATTCAAAATCAATATCCAGCCCGAAATAATTCTTGGATTTTAATGTTTTCACCACGTTATTTAAAAGCGTATCCTGTACGGCGTTGTCGGTGAGTATAGTGTGCGCCAGGTCGCTTGAAAAAGAACCTTCCTCTCCGATGTTGGTAATCACCATCAAAGGCGCGACATTCGCTTCGCGTGCCGCCACGATCAGGTCCGTATCCTCAATCGGCGTCAAATTCCCGTCAGGCAATACCTGATAGCTGAATATGCTCAAATATGTCAGATACGGCAGGGTTTGTTGCAGCACTTCCATATCGATGGTCGGGAACGCGTAGCCGTTGACATAAACAAGCTTCGCGTTCTCCGGATTCTCCGGTATGTTGAGCGTGGCGCCGGGAGATAACTGGTCCGGGTGCGTAACGGATGGGTTGGCCAGCAGTATCAGCGCAGGCGTTATGCCGAATTCCCGCGCGATGGAATAGAGCGTATCGCCTGTCTGAACCACATAGTCCTGCAAGGAAACCACCTCCTTTGCCGTTTTTTACTACCTTATTGGAGTTCATTAGAAAACATGAGCAGTTTCCAACATTTTCTTTTTAAATATCCCCATATTCGGGCTTTCGGATGGCGGGATTGGGCAAATGTTCTACGCGCATTGTGCGCCGGCGTGTTATAATAGCCGCAAAGCGGCCATTATAACGCTTATTCTTATGCGCGTGCGATTTTCGCCTGGGGCGAACGCACATGCGCGGATTATACCATATCCGCTTCGCTTCTATGGTATAATGAATGCATTCTATAAGACCGAAAGGGAAACGCATGCTGTTTTCACCGCTGTTTTCCGGCTCTTCCGGCAATGCAACTTTCATAGAAGCGGGAGGCGTCCGCCTGCTGGTGGACGCAGGGCTCACCGGCTCGCGCATTGAGCAGGCGCTTGCCGCCATCGGCGTTCCCCTGGATACCGTAAACGCCATACTCGTCACCCATGAGCATATCGATCACGTTCGCGGCATCGGTGTGCTTTCCCGCAAATACGGTATTCCCGTATACGCCAACGCGGCCTGCTGGGAAGCCATGCCAAATAGCGTGGGGGAGATCGCGCCGGGCTGTACCCGCGTCATTGAAACGGGAAGGGATTTTTATATCAAAAATGTTAACATCACGCCATTCGCCACCCCGCACGACGCTGCGGAACCGGTGGGGTATACCCTGCGGCATGAAAAACGCTGCGCGGGCGTGCTGACGGATATCGGCCATATCGACGAGCGATTGATCGACGCTGTGGAGGGTTGCGACATCCTGCTCATCGAAGCCAATCATGATATCGAAATGCTCAAATCCGGCAGCTACCCCTACCCGCTTAAACAGCGTATTCTCTCCAACCGCGGCCATCTTTCCAATATCGATTGCGGGCGCGCGCTCTGCAGGCTATATGCCCGGGGCTTACGAAACGCCATACTGGGCCACTTGAGCCGGGACAACAACGAGGAGCGGCTTGCCATGGAAACCGTGGCGATCGAACTCGCGCAGGAGGATATCCACACCGGCATGCGCGTCGCCATGTCCCACCGGGATAGGCCCTGCGGCGTGTTTCATCTGGAAGCATGACGGCACCTATTTGTTAGGATTTTTTGAGGAGGTTGGTCCATGAAGCCTTCAGCACCGCTAACGCTGAATACTACGCGCAAAATGAATATTTGGATGCTCGTCATCTGCATCGGTATGCTTGTATTGGGCCAGATCCCTTCCCTCATTCCCGGAGCTATGAACGACATGGTGCGCCTGTATGCGGTCAACGCGCTTCTCGTTGAGATCGCCTGCCTCTATGTCCCCGCCACCATATTTGTCGAGCGCAACGGCGGAAAGAACGCGTTCGGGCTCAACCGCGTGAGCGGCTGGGAATTGGCGTGGGCGGTATTGGTCGGCTTCGGGGCGTTCTTCCTGGTTACGGCCGTCAACGGGTTTCTGCAGCTGATGTGGGCGGCGGCAGGTGCGAATACCGGGCTGTTCCAGGCCCCAATCCCCACGGATGGCGGATGGCGGTTGCTTGCCTCCATATTCCTGATTGCCATTATCCCCGCGTTTGCGGAGGAAACGCTTTTCCGCGGCGCGCTGATGCATGCGTGGCTGCCGCAGGGGAGAACAAAGGCGCTTTGGCATACCGCCATTTTGTTTTCGCTCATACACCTCCAGCCCACGGCGTTTCCGGCCTATCTTTTGCTCTCGTTGTTGCTTGGAGGGGTCACGCTGCTTACGGGCTCGGTGTATCCGGCCATGGCGGTGCATGGCGTCAACAACCTGCTGGCGGTGCTCATCACGCATTTTGCGGCGGGGGAGCTAGCAAACACCCCGGATCCCACCCTTACCGCGGATGTCATTCCCGGGCTGCTCTTTTATTTGGTGCTTGGGGCTATCGCCTGTTTTTCCGGGTATAAGGGAGTCAGGGTCGCTTCGGCCCGCCGCAAACAGGCTTTGGAGGAGGACGGCAAAGAGGAGTTCAGGCGCCTGGAATTTGACGTATTAAAGCCGGAAACGGAAACAAACGCAGAGCCGGCCGCACAAGAGGCGCCCACGGTACAGAAAAAGGGGACCGGCGCGCTCATCGCCACCTATGTGATTTTGGGGCTGATCAATCTGGCCGCGTTGCTTTTGATGTTCATTGAACTGCCGCAAGTCTTGCCCATATAGGGAGGAAGCAGCCTTGCGTCTTAGCATCGTTTGTACAGGCAAACTAAAGGAACGCTACCTGCGCGATGCCGCGGAGGAATATAAAAAGCGCATATCCCGCTATGCGGAACTGGATTTTCTTGAAGCGCCGGACGAGCCCGTGCCCGAACGGTATTCCGAGGCCCAGCGCGTTCAGGCTGTAAACCGCGAGGGCGAGCGCATGCTCAAAGAAATCGGCCCGCGGGAATTTGTCGTGGCGCTTTCCATCACCGGCAAACGGCATACATCGGAGTCGTTTGCGAAGTCCATGGAAGCTTGGATGGCGGGAGGTTATACGCGCATCGCGTTTGTCATAGGCGGCTCGCTGGGGCTATCGGAAGCGATGCTTTCCCGTGCGGACGCTGAGCTTTCCTTATCCGATCTTACGTTTCCGCACCAGCTTGCGCGCATCGTGCTGTTGGAACAGATCTACCGCGCGTTCAAAATCATCAGCAACGAGCCGTATCACAAATAGCACGCTATTGATTGATTTATTCATCAAACCACTCGCCTTTTGCAACCAGGGATACCCTTCCGCCAACATTGATATCAAAGCGGTCACTCGCTTTGCTTGCTCTGAGTTTTAAAAGGGACCTTCTTCCGATTTCATACCCTTGCTCAACGCGGCATTGCAATTGACTTTTATGAAAATAATCGTATTTCAATAAATATCCTGCCAGGTTTCCATTTGCGCTTCCTGTTGCGGCGTCTTCAGGGTACCCTGAATCATTGCAAAACACCCTGACATTCAGGTCATTTTCTTTGCTGTACGTTTCCTTACAGAACACTAGGATATTAGCCGAAAACGACTCATGCAAAAATCTAAAATAGCTACTGTGGTTAATGCGGCATTGTCTTACCGCGTTCAGGGAAGTAAGGGGTACGATAATGGCAGGTAAACCCGTTGAGACCTCCTGGATCGGGAAGTTCGTAGCGATGGACGCTGCATCGATACCAAGAATTTCGCATACTGTCTCCCGGCCGAGCGTTCTCCCAAATTCGGGCCGGTTTTGCTTCATCCAAATAGCATTGTTTTGTTCAAATGTTACGGGAATCTGCCCAACGCCCAAATTCAAATTCATTGTTTGGCATGTCCCGTTTTCTATTTCTTTATGAATGACAAATGCGGTTCCCAGCGTGGGGTGTCCGGCAAACGGAACTTCAAAATCCGGCGTAAATATCTTTACGTCATATCCGCCATTGGCCTTGCCGTCTGACAAAATAAAGGCGGTTTCGGCAAAGTTTGTCTCTTTGGCGATCTTTTGCATTTGAGCTGCCGAAAGATTGCCTGCATTACGGAATACCGCCAATTGGTTCCCCTGGTACTTCTCTTCTGCAAAGACGTCTACAATATAAAAAAACATACAAAACATTCCTTCTATATAGTAATTCTTAAAATATAACGCTGCCGATTTGGTTGTCAAGCGGTACTGCTGAAACTGACTATATTTGCAGTACTTGAATTGGGAACATATGTTTGATATATTGGATGGTGTTGGAAAATGCTTAAGGAGGCACCGATGAACAAGGACTTCTATTCTGTTGCGCAAAGCCGGCGCACCGTAAGAAAGTTCCAAAGCAAAGAGGTTGCGGAGGACGCCATACAGAGGGTCTTAAATTGCGGCTTGCAGGCTCCTACCTATAACCATTTGCGGGAATGGCATTTTGTATTTCTCAAAGACCGGGAACTGCGCAAACGGATATTGGAAGAGAGCAATGCGTTCAGCCGCACGCCGGATAAGGCGTTTTTAAATGCAACCCTTGCAAAGCTGGATAACGTATATCAAAAAGAAGTATATTCGTACTCCGTTCCACTGCAGGAAAAAATCCTGCTCACAGCTCCGGAAGTGCTGCTCGTATGCTTCAAAATGGAGAAAAAGCTGTCCGAGTGCGGAAGCCTCTTTGAGCTGAACAATTTCGCCTCCGCGTGGCTTATGGTGGAAAACATACTGCTTGCGATGGCGGCGGAAGGGCTGTATGGGGTCACATTGGTGCCGTTCCAAACCGGCAAAGTAAAGGAACTGCTCAAAATGCCGGAGCATATGGAAATCGCCACTTTCCTGCCTTTTGGCTACCCGGAAAAGGAACCGGCTATCGCACAAATAAAAAAGGAACTGCGGGATACCGTCCATATTGACCTGTGGTAGGGCTTTTGTAAATGTTACAATGAGGAGGTACTTATGAATCAGGAAATGATTGAAAAGTATGTACGGCTGATTGTTTGTTCAGGAATCAATATTCAGAAAGATCAGACATTGGTTATATCGGCTCCAATAGAGTGTGCTTCTTTTACAAGGCAAATTGCTCAGGTTGCTTATGAAAGGGGCGCAAAGGATGTCGTTGTGGATTGGGCGGACGAGCTGTTTACAAAAACAAGGTATCTATATGCGCCTGAGGCGGCCTTTGGGGAATTTCCGGAATGGAAAAAGCAATTCTATATGCACTATGCGCTCAACGGTGCTGCATTTTTAACCATAGACGCCCACAATCCGGAACTGATGAAGGATGTGAACCCCGCAACCATAGGGAAGGAAACAACTGCTAGAGCGCGTGCGCTCAAAGAGTTTGCTCAAAGAAAAATGATGGGGCTCAACGCATGGTGTGTAGCGGCTTATCCATCAAAAGCATGGGCGAAAAAAGTATATCCGGGCGTTTCCGGCGAAGAAGCGGTGGAAGCGCTCTGGCGCGCAATCATAAAGGTTTCGCGGATCGGGGAGAATGATCCCATCCTGTCTTGGGAGAAGCATAAAGAAGAGCTAAGGACAAAAACAGACTTTTTAAACGTCAGTGACTTCAAGTATCTCCACTATAAAAATGAATTGGGCACAGATTTGAGAATGGAGCTTCCTGAAAATCATATCTGGATTGCCGGGGCAACGCGTACGCCCGAAGGGGTGGAGTTCAGCGCCAACATCCCAACAGAAGAAATATTTTCACTGCCTGTAAGAACCGGCGTGAATGGTACGGTGGTAAGCTCAAAACCGCTTAGCTACAATGGCAGCATCATAAATAAGCTTTCTTTGACCCTAAAGGACGGCAGAATCATCGACTATCAAGCGGAAGAAGGGTACGAGATCTTAAAAGGAATTATTGAGACGGATGAAGGCTCTCACTATCTGGGCGAAGTGGCGCTGGTTCCGTACAGTTCTCCGATATCGCTGCTGAATACGCATTTTTACAATACGTTATTTGATGAAAATGCATCCTGTCACTTGGCGATCGGGGCGGCATATCCGTGCATTAAAAATGTTAAATCCGAAGAAGATCTTGTAAAATATGAGATCAATCAGTCCCTCAAGCATGTGGATTTTATGATCGGCACGCAAGATCTTGAGATCGTCGGAACCACAAAAGATGGCAGGGAAGTACCGGTTTTTGTGCAGGGGAACTTTACGGACTGTGGCTGCGCACAAGCATGACGAACCATTCAATACGCTTTGCTACTGCCGCTGTAGAGGAGAATATGTTAAGAACTGAGCTTTATGAAGATATCGTCCGGTATTCGTTTGACCCGCAGCCCGGGCGGCACTTTGCAACCGCGATCTATGCCATATTTGATGATGACCATGCGCTGCTTCTCGATACCGGGTATGAATTTCAGGCGGCGCAGCTGCTTCAGGAATTCCAAAAGAGTGGCGTCACTATAAGCGCCGTCATACTCTCCCATTTTCATGATGACCATATGCAGGGGTTAAAAGCGTTACCCAAAGTCCCCGTTTACGGCAGCGCCGCGTATCAGGCTTCACTTAACTTGTGGACGGAACAGGAGGAGCATGCGCTTTTTGCGCCCACCGTTTGCGTCAGTAAGCCGTATACGTTCCGCTTTGGCGCGCATGCACTTACGCTGCTTCCGTTTCCCGGTCATTCTCCCTGTACGCTGCTGACGAAAATAGATGAAACATATTTGCACATTGCGGATGAACTGATGTTCTCGGAGGAAGAGAAGCCGCTGCTTCCTTCCACGGATCCGGGGTGCATCGCGCGGCATGTGGAGTCTTTAAAGCATCTGCGGGAGTATTGCGGCTATACCTTCCTGCCCGGCCATGGCCCGGCGCTTGCGGGCAGTGAACGGCAACAGAAGGAAATTGGGTATCGGCTCGCTTACATGGAGGCGATCTTGCACAGCGACAGGCAGCTGACCTATGAGGAAGCGGCGAAGGACTGCGGCTGCGAATTCCTGCACAGCGAATGGCACAGCGGGTTCTATGAATAGCCAATAAATTACCCCGCAACCATAAGTGGCAAAAGCGATCCGTTTGGTTGGTAGAGCCGCAGCGCGCATTTTTGTACCATGGGCATGAGGTGATGAAAATGAAATTCCATGAAAAGCTCCAGGCCTGCAGGAAAGAAAAAGGGTTATCACAGGAAAGGCTGGCCGAGCGGCTCAGCGTGTCGCGGCAGGCGGTCGCCAAGTGGGAGGCCGGGCAAAGTTATCCGGATGTGGACCGGCTGCTGGACTTAAGCGACCTGTTCCAGACAAGTGTGGATCAGCTCCTGCGGGATAAAGAAGAGGACGCCTGCGTGTACGCCAACGCCGGACCACTGGTGGAAGCGGACGCGGCGGTGATCGACTTTTTATGCCGCGCGAAAAAGAACACCTATGCGGGGCATGGCGCGAAGTGCACATCCTCCCGCCCGTCCTCGCATGATTACCGATATGAGGAAGGGGACCTTTTCTATTACGACACATACCTGGGCGGGGAGCGGTTTGCGGGGGAGGAAGCTCTTTTTCGGGATGGTACGCCGATTTGGAGCATGAACTATACCGGGCGCATCCTTTCGGAGCAATACCAGGAAGGAATATTGGGCGAGGCGCTCATGCTCGTGCCTAAGGAGTACCCGTTTCGCGGGCCGCTGGTGTACCGCAACGGCAGGTACACCTACCATTGCATCGTCAACGGGGAGTTTACCTGGTTCAACGGGTACGAAGAAATTTTCTGCGACGATACCAAGGTATTCGAGTGCGTGTTTCACGGGGGCAGCGTGCGGTAACTCCGCCCCCGTTTTCCGCTATGCGGTCGAAGTGCTATAATGACGTATAGCAAAATGCAGGAGGGGAACGATGCGGGTCCGAAAGGCTACAATAGAGGACAGGGAAGAGTTAATTGCCCTCACATTCCGCTCCAAAGCGCATTGGGGATATGACGCGGCATTTATGGAAAGCGTGCGCGAGGAGCTAAAGGTACCGGTCAAACATATTGAGGCCGGATATGTCCATGTGCTCGAAGACGGGGAAAACATCATCGGGTTCTTTAGCCTCATCCAAGCGAACGGCAAATGGGAGCTCGATTTTTTCTTTCTCCATCCCCAATATATCGGCAAGGGGTTTGGCCGTCCACTGTGGGAGGCCGTCATGGAGCAGGCAAGAAGCATTGGGATCGACTCGTTTGCTATTGTGGCGGATCCGCATGCCGAAGGGTTTTATCTGCGCATGAAAGCCGAGCGCATAGGGGAGGTCGCTTCTTCCTCTATTAAAAACCGCATGCTTCCCGTTCTGCGCGCTGCTGTAGGGGAAAGGCCGCCAAAGGTGTCCGACTTGCCGGATGAAAGGGAACTGCGCGTATACGAGGTTCTCGAAAGGCTTCGTATCCCCTATGAGCGTTTTACACACGACCCAGCCATGACTATGGCGGATTATGAGACGCTTGACGCCGGAAAAGACGCGGCTCACTGTAAGAACCTGTTCTTAACAAACCGTCAGGGGACGCAGTTTTACCTGATGCTGGTGGTAGGGGACAAGCCATATCAGGCCAGCCGCATCAGCCGCCAATTGGGCGTTTCCCGCCTGAGCTTCGGAACGTCGGAGCAGTTACTGCATACGCTGGGGCTAGCGCCAGGCTCGGTCACGCCCATGGGTCTACTCAACGATACGGCGCATACAGTGCATGTCCTGCTGGACCGGGATGTGGCGGATTGGGAGAATATCATCGTCCACCCCAACGTCAATACTGCTTCCATCGTGCTAAAAACGGCGGATCTCATGCGTTTTCTTAACCATTGCGGCAACCACGTAACGTATGTGCACGTGCAGGCGGAAGAAAGAGATCGGGAAGGGTAATAAGTATGTGAGAACATACTTTACGCTATTAATAGGGGTACGTTGAGGGCGCTGCCCTCAAACACCCGCTTAGGGTCGTAACGGCCCTAAGAACCTATCCATAGAAAGTTACCGTATCCCTTACCAGCTTGCCCAGCACCACATAGCGCGCGTCGTCGTATTCATACGTGCAGGTGGAAAGCGTCACGATGCGGTCCTCCGCCGTGACTTTCGCCCCGCTCACGAAGTCGGAATTCGCGTATGCGGTATCCAGGAAAGAGAGAAACTGTGCTTCGGTATCGAAGCTTTTTCTGTACACGTCGTTTGTTGCGTAGCCTTTTGTTACATAGCCCGCAAACAGTTCCACTTGATATACGGCGGAAGGCGTGAACGAAACAGGTCCGGGTGTTCGTCATAATACGACTGTTTCTTATAGCCTACAAGCGAGGCGAACATGGAGCCGTTTTTCATGTGGTGGCCGTATATGATTGTATTCCGGTCGGCAAAATCCGGCGCGTTGCCCGCATCCACAAACAGCGTGCCCATGGAGTTGCGTTTCTTATTAAACAGATGGTTCAGATAATACCGGTTGTCTTCGCCCCGCGTTACGGGGTAATTGATAACCGTGCCTTCGGAATACAGCCAGGCATAGAATTCGCTGTTTTCCAAGCGCAGCACGTCATAGTCGGGCTCAGGTACTGGCAACGGGACGGGGGCGGGAGTTTGTAAAGTCCCGTCTTCCTGCGTGTGATCAGGCGCGGGCGGCGGGATAGCGGCTGTATTGCGGGATAGCTCAATATACAGCGCGTCCCCCGCTGGATATTCGAGCAGGGGCAGCACAAACAGTGCGCCGCAAATCAGCATAGAGGCGGTGCACAGGAATATTAGGATATTGAGAAGGGTGTTTTTGGGGTTCCGCTTCTTACCGGCCATTTCAAATCCTTTTGTGACTCTCTGAGGAAAACAAAGGCGGCTTTCCGGCCGCCTTTGTTATGGATTGATTTGTTTTCTTATACCCGCCCGCGGCGCTTTTGAACGAGAAGGATAACAAGCAGTATGGCGAATGCCAAGAGCAGGCCACCCCACAGCAGCGGGTTTGCGCTGTCCCCCGTACCGGGTGCAAGCGGGATCGGGTTCTCATTGACGGTGACTACAGGGGGGCCGAGCGGAATATCGTCGTCGTCATCATCGTCGTCATCGTCGTCATCATAGACGTCCGCCTGGAACACCCAGGTTACCTTGCCGATGGCGTTCTGAAACTCGTTTCCCAGATCTGCGGGGACTCTTAGCGTGACGGTCAAGGTCTCCGCGTCCCCTCTGTAGAAGCGTCCCAAGTGCACAAATCTGCCGGCGTTTGTTACGAAGCCGGTGCCCGGCCAAGAGGCGGTTGGCTTGCTCTCCTGTACAACGGCATTGCCGCTTTCGTCCTCGACTTCTATTGTGACCTTATTCAAAAGCCCCGCAACGTCGCTTGCCGGCTCCCCACGCAGGAAAAGCTCAATGCGCTCTGAGGAAACGTTGCCGATCTTTACTTTCTGCGTATAAGTCCCGCCTGGCATCATGTTTTGAAGGTCGGGAAACAGCCCTTTGCCGGAGCCGGAATCGGGGGCGAAACCGAATAAAGAACCGGCATAGGTTCCGTTAAAGGTGACGGATGAATCCGCCGCTTGTGCCGTCGCCGCGAACGCGAGCAGCAGCAACAGAACCACAATTGCTGTGCCGGTCCGTTTCAGGCTTAAAATGCGTTTTGTCATGTTCATCCCCCTTAGTGCCCGCGTAGCGGGTATGGATCAAAGGCAAGGGAAAGCAATCATATGGTTCCGAGGTATCCCGGGGCGCGGGTGCCGCGCCCCGGAAAACGCCTCTTGTCTGAGTATTAGTATCGGATTAATCAAGGTCCGGGAACAGTGCATCGATCGCCTGCGTCGGCGTTAAATTATCCACCTGAATGGCATGCGCGGTGACTTTAATGCTAAACCCGTCCAGGTCGCCGCGATCCTCCTTGGTGAAATCCGTGGGAAGCCCGATGCTGGTGAACGGGGCGCTTGTTACCTCGTTTTTGGCCAGGGTCTTGCCATAAATAAGGATCGTTGTGTAGGATCCGGGGATGGCTTCGGCGTGCACCACGTACCAGTTATCGTTGTTGAGCAGTGTTCCGCCAAAATTGCCCGCCAGCTTGGAATTACCAAGTACAAAGGCGTCTGTGGTGGAATTAATGTCGATCGTGCTTTCCAACGCCAACAGGATATAGGCGGGGTGGTCGCCCGTGTTCTTTACCTGCGGATCCTTGGGCGCTACGTCGCCGGGCATGAGGGGGGTTGCTATGGCGCTTCCCCAACCGCCCTGCGGCTCCACAGCCGTAACGCCGGGGAACTGAGTGGTGCTGGACCACTTGGGTTCAGCCAGTTCAATGTCGATATTCCCCATGGTAAAGGTATTGGTAACGTTCCTCGTCGCGGTAAAGTAGGCCAAGGTCACACCCAGCGCGGTAATGGCTACGAGAGAAACGACCAGAGAGAGCACAAGTATCTTCTTCTTCATTGTATTTTCCTCCGATTATATCGTTCGGCTATTTCGCTGTTCGGCTGAGGCGTTCTACGCGTTAAGCATTGCCCAGGCCGACGCCGCAGTTTGGGCGGGGAGATTTGCGCTCTGGATGGCATATGCGGTCACTTTTATGCCTTCCGCAGCATGCACCGTACCGCCCTCTTCCGTGTATCCTTCGCAGATCTGGGTAAGCCGTGCGCCGGTGATCCCGGTTTTAAACGTAACCTTGGTAAACAGCGCGGGCAGGTCGCGTTCAGCCGCGGCGGCGGTCTCCTGGCGGAAATACACGTTTTCAGGTACGCCGTTGCCGCTGGTGCCCGTGCCTTTTGTCCAGGCGGTGGTGTTATAATCGATCGACTGTATGGCTTCACTTAGCAGCGTAGCTCCGATCTCCACTTTTACGAATACATAGCTTGCCTCGCTGCCCGCGGCGAGCGTGACGATGGGGTCCTTGGGAACTTCGGAACCGGGCACGATTTTCGGGTCTTCGGGGAAATTGGGCTCATCCAGCGTGATGGTGAGGTCGCCGACGGTAAACGTATTGTTCAGCGTGTCGGTCGAGGAAGTCAGCCACGCCAGCGTTCCCGCCACGCTCGCGAGTACCAACACGGTTGAGGCCAATATTAGCAGCAGCTTCTTCATTTTGTTTTCCTCCGTTTTATTTTAAATATTGATTATATCAAGCCGAGCGGTTGCGGCTGGGCTTCAGGGGTTAGCGGTATCGCTTTCGAGCGCGCGGGCGAAGGCAGCCTGCGAGGTCTCGGAATCCTCACCCATGCCTTCCGCCTGAATGGATTGCGAGAGTACCTGCAGCTCAAACTTTTTATCCTTGTATTCGTCTCCCAGTCCCGTCTTCACGGCGCAGGAAACGATGAGATCCCCGGTCACCCCTTCGGGGGGGATGGCGTCTTCATAGTAGTAATATTCGCCGACTTTCTCCCACTTGGGTCCCCAAGTGATGGTGCACTGGTCCAGGGATGCGCGAAGGCCGGTGCCGGTAGACCCGTCCGCATTGCGCCATACGGGTACAAGCGCTACGCGGATGTAGGCGTCGACGTCGCCTTTGTTTTTAATCCCGACGTGTTGTTTCACATCGTGATCAAACTCCTCTACCACCTCGTTGGGCACCTCGCCCGGCGAGAAGGTATTGTCCAGTTCGGCTGTACGGGATGTCAGCCATGCAAGCGTACCTCCAATGGAAGCCACCGCCAGCAGCAGCACGACAACCACAATGAACAGTCCTTTATTAAGTTTTGTTACAATCCCCTTCATGGTTCACACCTCCGGATGCTTGGGTGCTTTGCGTACGTTTGCGCGGGCGTCGGCTGCTTCGGCCTTTTTCAGAAGATCCGGGATAAATACCAGTATCAGCAGCACGATGCCGACGGTGCCCGCGAGTATCATGCCTTTCGGCGAGGAGAGGGCGCTGGCCACATAGCCAAGCCTGGGTACGGTAAACACGGGTTTGCCAACCAGGTTTTTAAAGTGCACGGGCATGGCGTCCGGCGCGTCGTTCGCATCGCCCTTAGTGATAAAGAAGCTGTTCACGCTGTCTATCTCCACCACGCGGTGGGTAGCGACGACGAGGTCTTCATTGAGTACAAATGTGATCGGGTCCCCAACCTGGATACTTTCCGGCGGCACCTTCTTAACATAGATCAGGCTGCCCACGTGATAACTTGGCTCCATGGAGCCGGAAAGCACCGCGAACGGCGTCAACCCAAAAACCCGGACCCCGGCGAGCAATATCGCCAGCAATACAACCAATGTCACAAGCACCGTGGTAAGAAGGTTCCAAATCACTTTTATTGTCTTTGGCAAGGGACGTTTCCTCCGTATCGCGTGTTATACAATGGGGTTTGGGTTGTAGGCGTCAAACGTGTTCACCGCGTTGTTCTCGCCCGAAACCCAGTAGGGCACGCGGTTGGAGTTTCCAACCGTGCATTCAATTTCGGTATCGTCTATGGTTTCACCCAGTTTTGTATCGCCGCCGCCCCAAGCATAGGTAGGCGGGTTTTGATACCGCCAGGACCAGTTCGTATCCTCAGTCACGGTATAGGTACCGGCCGGCAGGCCGGTGATGTTCTTGCTGCCGTTGCCCTGGATGACCTCGCGGAACGTATACTCCGTAGTACCGTTACTGTCCGTATCCACCCCGATGGTGAACAGGAAGGATTCGCCCAGAAGCGCATCCGTCACGTTCTTGGTGATGGTGAGCGTCCCGGTAATGACCGTAATGGTAAAGTGCTGTGCGGCTGCGGTGACGTCCGTTTCGCCATTTTTGAACTTCGTATGCGCCGTGATGTCCACGCTGCCGATCCCGGTCTTCACTTTAAAAGTGGAGGTCACAAGCGGCGCATATGCGGTAATGTCAGAGCCTGGCGCGGTGCCGCTGACCAGCACAGGGGTCCGGATAACTTCAGGCGATTCCAGGAACGGGGCCGCAACAGCCGGGGCCCCCGTAGTGCCTGCCCATGTAACGTTGGAATAGCGGTAGGGCAGGTTCGTCTTCCAGCCCAGGAATACGGTGAAGTCCGAGCAGACCACGGTTGGCTTTAATATGAACAGCCGGAAGCTTTTGGCCGCTGTGGCATTGGCAGTCTTATTCACGGTCGAAACGGACGTGAGGTTTATGCTGTTGTCGGCCCTTGTGACCGTGCCTAAAGTAATGTCGCAATCCTGCTCGGCGTAGGTCGCCGGGATATTCGTATAGGTATAGGCGAGCGCAGGCGCGCCGCTCAACCCGGCTTGTGCATCCGTCTGTCCGCCACGCAGCCAGATTACCGTATATGCGGTCTGCGCAATTGTGCTCAGCTGTTGGGCGGTCGGGTTCTGCGTAAGGTGAACGCTCAAATCCTTCGGCGTGATGCTCGGTTTGAATACATTGATGTTTGCCGTGCCGGTCAGATCCTGCACCATGCCCGCCTCGCCGATATTCGTACTGGGGTCAGGGTCTGCAGGCGTTATGGTGGCCTTTATGGTGATGGCCGCATCCGCAAGCACATCCTCATACTTTCCGGAAAAACCGGCCACGGTCCAGGACCCGTTGTTTAAAGGTTCGCCCGCGTCTACGACATAGGTTCCTAAAAGCGTGGCGCCATTGTAGATTCCATAGGACACGTCGGCGTACTCATTGGTAACAAAGTCGCCCAGCATGTAGTCGTCCACACCGTTTTCGACCGTGGTGTAGACGCCGCTGAACAGGTCGCCTAACGTAACGTCGTCGCCTGCGTAAATGTTTTTATCCTGCGTATTGAAGCTGTGGTACAGAATAGGGACGTTTGCGACAGGTACCACAAAATTCTCCAGCGCCTCTGTGGCGGAGCCGGTCTGATACAGGCCGGAAGCACCCGTATTGGTGGGTACGTCGTTGCCGCCTATAAACCCGGGTGCGCGCGTGACGTCTATTTCAATAATCAGCATCTTGCCGTAGGAGCCGTCCTGTTTGGGCGTGTTGGTGATACAGTTCGCATCAAAGTCATAGCCCGTCACGCTGACGCCGCGCGTCGTTGGGTCGATGTTTACATTGAGCCCGGTTACGACAACCGGGGTATCAAACGTACCGTCGCTCTTTTTCGCCGCGGTCTTGGTGACAATCTTATTTAACCCTGTGGGCATTGCGTAATAAGGCGTAATGAAATCCCGTACCACCGCAACGCTGCCCAGGGGGATTGTCGGCGTCGTCGTCTTGTCGGCAATGTTTCCGAACGCGGTGTTCAGACCGTTTTGGTTGCCGGCGGTAAGATAGTATCCGTTCCCGGTGTAGCCGGAGAAAGTACCGCCCAGGGTGGTTGCCTGCTTGAAGTTGCTGGAAACATGGTTCATGTAGCGGTTGACATTGTTTGACATGTCGGAAGGCTGGGCGCCTGTAAACACGCCTATGGTATATACGGTGGCGCCGTATGTGTTCTTGATTGTGTAGGCCTGCGTAATGGCGTTACCGGCAACCGTGGTGTTGAGCTGGTTGGTATCGGACTGGTTTTCTATCGTGGGCACACCGTCGGTAAAGAGTATGACTACGCGGTTGCGGGCCGGTCCCTGGACCGGGTTGTTGTTCAGAACATTTTTGCCAAGTTCCATACCGAGATCGGACCGGGTATATCTGGAACCGTTATCGTCCAACAGAGCGTTGATGGAAGCCGTAACATTGTTTCGGCCCGTCGTTGTAGACATATCCTGGAACGCGCTTTGGTAACGTGCTGTTGAGATGTTGCCGTACGTATACATAGTACTGCCGATATATAGGCCGGTACCGGCATTTTGGCTGCCAAATCCCACAACCGCAATACGGTGGTTCAGCGTAGCTGTTGCGTTTTCCCGTACTTTTTGCGCAAATGCGTTGGCCGCGATCTTCAGCGCGTCGATGCGCTGGATCAACGTCGCGGTATACAACGTCCATGTTGTAAAATTAGTAGAATCTCCGGTTGAAGTTTGGGTGTACGCAGTGCCGTTGGCCGTATAGGAATACGTATAGGTTGTACCCGTTTTGCTTACACTGACGGGATAATACACTCCACTCACCTGTATGAACAAGTTGTATTGGCCGGCCAGCGTATATAAGTTGCTGTTTCTCCGGTTATTTCCGGAAATTGAATTGTAACTGGTGCCGGGGAAATCCGTATAAACAGACATACTGGTGGATTGATCCAATACAAGCACAAAATCGGTGGGCACGGCGGTTTCCGTAACGACGCCGGTGGTGAAGAGTTCCATTTTAATTTTGTAGGTTTCGCCGGTGAGAGATACGGATTTAGATAACGCCATGCCGTCTCCGTCCGAATCCACCGGGGGAGATTCCTGGCCCTGTACCAGTGCCGTGGGGCCGCCCAGGCTGCGCAGCATCCCCGCCGCTTTGGCCATGGCAACGACAGGGGGCATAAAGTCGCCCGCATACGTATTGTTGGGGGCATGCGGTTCGGTAGGATCCCAGTTCTTAACATTGAACCAGACGAACGCCTGCTCAACCGTCAGATAACTCGACAGGGAATCGATTTGCTCTTGTGTTAGCTGAGGCAGTACGCTGCCGTAAAACAGTTCCTCGTTTGTCGTGTATATGGTAAGCAGCTCGTCATAGAGT
>JAEYHP010000177.1 GCA_023409435.1 Bacillota bacterium
CCCCCGTTTGGCCCAGCATCAAATTCACTTCCTCCGCTTCCGTCACGCATAAGACCGTGACTTTGCGATGGAATGCCGTTGCGGGCGCAACGGGCTACGAAGTACTTCGGAGTACATCCTCCAAGGGGCCGTATGCGAGCATCGCCGCGAACATAACGGAAACCACTTATACCGATACCGGCGTTACGGCAGGAAAGGCCTATTACTATAAGGTCCGACCGATTGACGCTTCCGGCGAAATGGCACTCTACGGGACGGAGTCCAGCTATCAATCCGCTACGCCCGTTTGGCCCAGCATTAAATTCACTTCCTCCGCTTCCGTCACGCATAAAGCTGTGACCCTGCGCTGGAATGCCGTTGCGGGCGCGACAGGCTACGAGGTACTCCGCAGCACGTCCTCCAAGGGTACGTATGTGAGCATCGCCGCAAACGTCGCGGAAACCACCTATACCGATATCGCAGTTGTTACTGGCAAGATGTATTATTACAAGGTACGGCCGATTGACGCTACCGGCGAAACCACGCTGTACGGTAAGGAATCCGCTTACCAATCCGCTACACCGGTATGGGGCACTACGAAATTCGGTGCCGCAACGCCTACCTACAAGAACATCGGCCTGAAGTGGAACGCTGTGATAGGTGCGACCGGCTACGAGGTACAGCGCAGCACATCCTCCAAGGGCACGTATGCCATAATCGCCAACGTGACCGAGGCAAGCTTTGTTGATACGAATGTCGTGACCGGCAAGACGTATTACTACAAGGTACGGCCGGTGGACGCTTCCGGCGAAACCATGCTGTATGGGCCGGTATCCTCTTACCAATCTGTTACCGCCGCCTGGCCGCAGATTTCCATCAAGGCCGCATCCAGGACCTACAACAGCATTCTTGTCACATGGAACGCCGTGGCGAGCGCGACGGCGTACGAAGTGCAGCGCAGCACCTCCTCCAAAGGCGTCTATACGACCATCGCGAGAGGCGTTACCGAAACCAGCTTTACCGATACGGCGCTTACCACCGGCAAGACCTATTATTACAGGGTGCATCCGTATGACGGAAGCGTGGAGCCCAGAGTATACGGGCCGGTATCCTCCTATAAATACGCAACTCCCTCCTGGCCCTCCCTTACGCTGCAGGCAACCTCAGTCGGGTTTGACAGTGTGAAGCTGGATTGGAACACCGTAGCGGGCGCCGCGGGCTATGAGGTATACCGTGCGGACTCTTCCCTCGGCACATACCGGCTCGTTGCAACCGCAACCGCCTCTTCCCTGACGGACGAAGGGTTAACAACCGGCAGGATATATTACTACAAGGTCCGCGCGTTTGACCAAGCAGGCGACGGCCGCGTATATGGCGCATACTCCTCCTACAAGTACGCAAAGCCTACCCCCTCCGCTCCCACTGGGTTGACCGCGTCTTCTTCGCAGGGTGGTATCGCACTCGATTGGAACGACGTGCGCGGCGTTACAATGTATGAAGTCTACCGCGCCACCAGCAAAAGCGGCAGTTACACCAAGATTGCGACCACCGCCGAGTCCCAGACGTTGAGCACCGGATTGAGCGCGGGCAGGACGTACTATTATAAGGTACGCGCCTACACGCTTTCCGGGAAAGAGAAGATCTACGGCTCGTATTCCGCCATCGTTTCTGGCAAAAAGTAAGACCAAACAAGGCGGGGCCGCCCAAACAGGACGGTCCCGTTAAATTAGGTTTCGATGGAGTTGGGAAGATAACATGACCACGGATGAAAAATTATCTTTGCTGTACAGTTATGATGCCATTCCGCTCACCGACGAGCATTTTCTTGTTCTGCAAAGTCTCGCATCTGATCGGAGCAGGTTGGTAAAGAGTTGGGTCGCAAAATTGCTGGTCAATTTTAGCGATGAGGTCTCCAAGAGTATCCTAATCAAGCTTACGCAGGATAAGGATTCCTTGGTACGTACCGAAGCATACGACTCACTACGTATCTTTGCCGACGATGAGACGGAGCAGTTTCTTAAAACGGCGATTGGACAAGAGGCATCTGCCTTGGCGCGCAGCTACGCCATACTCTCCTGGACCGACGTAAAAGTTGCGCGGTCCAATGTTTCAAAAGCGGATACTTCCTTTTTGGAGGCACAGCGCAAAAGGGAGCAGCGCGTTCCGCTCTGCCGTCTGAATTGTTATTGCGGATTGTACCGATTTGGCGATCAAACCATGCTCGGACCGATCCTGTCTTTTCTCAAACACAAGAACTACCGCACGCGGTGCGCCGCCATCCACACATTGGATGGATTGATGGACGGCAGTACCAGAGATGTCATAATAGAAGCTGTAGCACAACAACTGCCGCTGGAAACCACTGTTGCCGTAAAGAGCACAATTGAAACATTTCTAACCGATCATCGCTGAAACAGGGCCGCTCAGAAGAGCGGCCCTGTTGTTTCATCTCTATATTATTGTTTCTGCAGCATCTCGTGGATGGCGGCGGCAGCCTTCTTTCCCGCGCCCATGGCGAGTATGACGGTAGCGGCTCCGGTTACGGCGTCGCCGCCCGCGTAAACGCGGGGTTTGCTGGTAGCGCCCGTCTCCTCCTCCGCGATGATGCCGCCCCATTTCTGCGTGGCGAGGCCGGGCGTGGTATCCTTGATCAGCGGGTTGGGCGAATTGCCGATGGCGACGACCACGGTATCCACTTCCAGCGTAAACTCGCTGCCCTCTTTTGCAACGGGCCGCCTGCGGCCGGAAGCATCCGGCTGGCCCAATGTCATTTCCACGCACTCCATGGAAACGACGCTGCCGTTTTCATCCCCGTTGATTCGGGTGGGGTTCGTGAGCACCTTGAATACGATATCCTCTTCCTTGGCGTGGTGGACTTCCTCCAGACGCGCGGGCATCTCATTTTCGCTGCGGCGGTACACGATATACACCGTCTCAGCGCCCAAACGCTTGGCGCAGCGGGCGGCGTCCATGGCCACGTTGCCGCCGCCGATGACGGCGACGCGTTTGCCTATGCGCACGGGGGTATCCGTAACGGGGAACGTATAGGCCTTCATCAGGTTGATGCGGGTCAAAAATTCGTTGGCGGAGTAGACCCCGTTGAGGTTCTCGCCGGGGATCTTCTGGAAGTTGGGCAGGCCCGCGCCGGAACCTACGAATACGGCGTCAAACTCTTCCTCCTCCAAAAGCTCGTCCAGGCTGACGGAGCGGCCCACGACAGTGTTGGTTTCGATTTTTACGCCCAGTTTTTCTACAGTCGCGATCTCCTCGCGAACCAGCGCCTTGGGCAGGCGGAATTCCGGAATGCCGTATACAAGCACGCCGCCGGGGGTGTGCAGGGCCTCGAATATCGTCACATCGTAGCCGAGCTTCGCCAAATCCGCAGCACACGTCAGCCCTGCGGGGCCGGAACCCACCACGGCGATGCGCTTGCCGTTCTTTTCGTGCACGGGCTCGGGCTTTATGCCTTCCTCCCTTGCCTTTTGCATGGCGTAGTCCGCGGCAAACCGCTCCAGGCGGCCAATGCCCACGGGCTCGCCCTTGATGGCGCGCACACAGCGCTGCTCGCACTGCGTTTCCTGCGGGCAGACGCGCCCGCAGATGGCGGGAAGGTTGTTGGTGCTCTTTAATATCTGATAGGCAAAATCAAAATCGGTCTCGGATATGGCTTTGATAAACTCGGGGATGCGGACGTTCACAGGGCAGCCCGCCACGCAGGGCTTGTTTTTGCATTGCAGGCAGCGCGCGGCTTCCTCCTGCGCCATAGCGACGTCATATCCTTGGGAGACTTCCTCAAAGTTTTTATTCCGCACATCGGGCGCCTGCTCGCGCGCGGGCAGTTTCTTGGGGTTCATGTTGGGCATATTACTTTACTTCCTCCCCTGTCAGGCGGCAGACATGCCGCTCCATGCTTGCAGTCTCCTGGGGTTTGTACATGCGGCTCCTCTGGATGGCCTCATCAAAATCCACCTGATGCGCGTCGAAGTCCGGGCCGTCCACGCAGGCGAACTTGGTCTGGCCACCTACCGTAACGCGGCAGCCGCCGCACATACCCGTACCGTCCACCATGACCGGATTCATGGAGACGATAGTCTTGATGCCGTACTGTTTTGTGATGTTGCTTACCGCGCGCATCATGGGCAGCGGGCCGATTGCGATAACGAGGTCGTATTGTACGCCCGCCTTGATCTGATCCTCCAGCGCCGTGGTCGTAAACCCTTTATGGCCGTTTGATCCATCATCCGTCATGATATAGAGGTTGGTACATGCGTTCTGCAACTCGTCCACTAAGATAAACAGGCTGGTGTTGCGGAAGCCCACGACGATATCCACATCCGCGCCTACTTCGTGCAATGCTTTTGCCTGCGGGTAGGCAATGGCAATGCCTAAGCCCCCGCCGATCACGGCGACCTTTTTGCCTTCCATTCCCTCAACCTCGCTGGGCTTGCCCAAGGGGCCGACAAAATCGAGTATGTATTCGCCCTCATTGAGAGCGCCAAGCTTGTTCGTAGTCGCGCCCACCTTCTGGAATATGATGGTCACGGTTCCCTTTTCGCGGTCATACCCCGCTATGGTCAGCGGAATGCGCTCGCCGTTTTCATCCACACGCAGGATTATGAACTGGCCGGGCAAAGCTTTCTTTGCGACTTTGGGAGCGAGCACCTCCAACAGGGTGACCGTTTCGTGCAAAGGACGCTTGCGTACGATCTGATACATCCGTTTTCCTCCTTTTATCTTTCCGGGGTATAGGGATACAGTTTGAATTGTACTTAGGATTTGTTGGCCTGTCAAATGGTTATACCTGTATAATCAGCATTCATTTCGGGAAAATTCCTGGTTTTTAAACAATATTCTCAGTCCCTGATATGCATGGCAAGATGGGCGTGCTATCATGATAAAGTAGAGTGCGCTGTGTTTTTGGGCGTAAAAAACGGAGGTACCTATGCAACTGACGATTGAAAATAAAAAGATAGAAGCGAATACCGGCGAGACGCTGCTTTCGCTGATTGAGCGTGCGGGCCTGAATGACGCGCATATGGCAGAAAAGCCGCTGGCCGCACAGATTGGCGGCGAGGTGTTCCATTTAAACTATGTGCCCGTTCGGTTAAAGGACGGCGCGGAAACGCCGCGGACGGCCGTCGTCAACTCCGGCGGCGTCATTAGGCTTCTGCGCTACGAGGATACGATGGGCAGGCGCGTGTACGAGCGCACGCTTTTGTTTGTGTTTATCATGGCGGTGCGCAAAAAATTTCCCGGCGCGCGCGTGCTCGTACAGTACGCGCTGGGCCAGGGGCTTTATATGCAACTGGATAAGAGCCCCGCGCTCACCGAGGCGGAAACACAATTATTAAAGGAAGAGTGCCTGCGCATCATCGATACGGATCTCCCACTGGAGCGCGAGCGGCTGGATATTGGGGACGCCGTAGAGTTTTTCAGCGAGGACGGGCAAGTAGATAAAGTCCGCCTGCTGCAGTGGCGCAAATTCAGCTATTTTGACGTATACCGCCAGGGCGGATACATGGACTATTTCTATGGGGAGATGGCCCCTTCCACCGCTTATGTCAAAGTATTCGATCTTGCCTTTTTGCACCCCGGACTTGTACTGCTGCTGCCCGACCATGACAGCCCGAACGAGCCCGCCAAGTACCAGCACAGCCCCAAGCTGTTCGCCGTGTTCGCGCAGAGCGACGAATGGGGACGGCTGCTGCACTGCGCAAACGTGGCTGATCTCAACGACATGGTAGCCAATCACCGCGTGCGTGAGCTGGTGCGCGTGAGCGAGGCGCTGCATGAAAAGAGCTACGCCATGCTGGCCGACCGTATTGTGGAGCGCGGGGCGCGCGCGGTGCTGCTTTCCGGCCCGTCCTCCTCCGGCAAGACCACAAGCGCCAACCGGCTGTACACGCAGCTTCGGGTGCTGGGGAAGAGCCCCATACTCCTTTCGCTGGACGATTACTATATTGACCGGGACCGCATCCCGCGCGACGAATTCGGCGAGATCGACCTGGAACACATCAATACGATAGACACAGCCCAGTTCCGCAAGGACCTGGAACTGCTGCTGGCAGGCGAGCCGGTGGAGATCCCCAAGTTTGATTTCAAACAGGGAAAGCGCGCCCCAAGAGGTCACTTGCTGCATGTAGGTCCCGACGAACCGCTGATTATAGAGGGAATCCACGGTCTCAACCCGCAGCTTTTATCCGCTTCCATCCCGATGGACAGCATATTCCGCGTGTATGTGAGCGCGCTCACCACGCTCAACCTCGACGACCACAACCGAATCCGCACCACCGACATCCGGCTGTTGCGGCGCATGGTGCGGGATTTTGAAACGCGCGGCGCAAGTGTGGAAAAGACGCTCTCCATGTGGCCGAGCGTACGGCGCGGGGAGGACAAATGGATATTCCCTTACCAGGAGCAGGCGGACGCGTTCTTCAACACCGCCCTTGTTTACGAGCCCGCTGTACTCAAAAAGCATATATTCCCGCTGCTCAAGGCCGTGCCCGAGGAAAGCTCTTACTACTACATGGCGCGGGACCTTGTGAAGTTCCTCAACTACTTCGCGGACGCGGAAATTGAGGACGAGGTGCCGCCCACGTCGATACTGCGGGAATTCATCGGCGGGAATGCGTTTTACAGGACGTTTGATTGAAACAGGCTAAGATGAATATCATTTACGATGATAAGATGAAAGACTTGCCCCTCGAACAGTTACACGAACTGTTTATATTGGTAGGTTGGTCAGATGGCGGCACATTACCCGATGAAACGAAAGTTGGGTTTATGCAGCCGTGGATTCATTCAACGCTTGTGATTTCCGCATGGGACGGTAACCGCTTAGTCGGGGCTATTAGAGTTTTGAGTGACACGATTTTCCGCTCTGTTATTTACGACTTGCTTGTTGCCCCCGAATATCAGGGGAATGGCATTGGCAGCGAGCTTGTACGCAGGTGCTTGGAACACTTCCCCAATTCCGGGTGGCTAGTCTGCACAGAAGGAAAAACGCCATATTTTTATAAAAAACTTGGATTCTCTGACATGAAAGAAGCCGACGCAATTTTAGGAATACCGTGCAAGTATTTCTGACTTACGCAACCACGGTCGAGCGGTTTCACGTTGCTGTTGCTATACTTAATGTCGGAGGTGGTAGATGGAATTGTCGGATAAAATCACCGCCGTGGG
>JAEYHP010000010.1 GCA_023409435.1 Bacillota bacterium
CTTCACCAGGCTGGCTCTTGGGAGATCGCCGATGTGGATGCGTTCTCCATGCCGGAGTCGGACGCGGAGGAGCGAAAATACCGCGCACTGTGGCGACTTTTCTATGACACCATCGAAGTGGAAGGGCGGCACAACCCGCGCTGCCGCATGGGGCATATGCCCAAACGCTACTGGCGCTGCATGACGGAGTTTATGGCGGACCCCGCCCCAAAGGAGGAGGCGCGCACAGAAGCAAAACCCGGACTTTTAACATCTGTTTCCCTGCTTCCTTCCCCCCGAACTGAAGGGGATGAATAGGCGGATGTATGCCGCCCGGAAAATATATGATATCGAATTCGCCAATCGCCCTTGTTTGAGAGATTTTCGGGAGTAGACCGCCACTATGGCCGAACAATATGCGAATTTAATGAATATTTTATATAAAATTGTTTGACTTTTATTTTATGGTGTGTTATTTTTATAAAAACTTAATTTGAGGGTATCAAATATGTTGTCACCGTTTAGCATCAGCATCCTTATTAGCATTCTTCTCCTCGGGCTCGTACTTGTAGTCCGGGGTGTTGGTCGTGCAAATAAGTGGATAGCTGCATGAACGGGTAGGCTTAACGAACCTTAGGGCCCTGCAGTGAACACACTGCAGGGTTTTTTTATAGGAAAAATCGCGCGGCAACGGCGCCGCTCACTCAAGCAATACGGGAGGCAATCACATGTTGTTATCTGGTGCGGAGATCATTCTGAAGGTGCTGCTGGAGCAGGACGTGGACGCGGTGTTCGGCTACCCCGGCGGAACCGTGCTTAACATCTACGACGAGCTTTACAAGTACAGCGACCGGATCACGCATTATACCACCTGCCATGAGCAGGGCGCGGCGCACGCCGCGGACGGCTATGCGCGCGCGACCGGGAAAACGGGCGTGGTCATCGCCACCTCCGGCCCCGGCGCCACCAACCTGGTGACCGGTATCGCCTGCGCCTACTTCGACAGCACCCCCGTCGTCGCCATCACAGGCAATGTGGCCGTGGCGCTTTTAGGGCGGGACAGCTTTCAGGAAGTGGACATCGCGGGTGTGACGATGCCCATAACAAAGCACAATTATATCGTTAAGGACGTCAACCGCCTGGCAGTGACGCTGCGTGAAGCGTTCCAGGTGGCGATATCCGGCCGCCCCGGCCCGGTGCTGGTGGATGTACCCAAGGACGTCCAGATCGCTATGGCGGAATACGAGCCGCAGGAAAAGCAGCAAAAGCGTCCCATGCCGCCCATCAAAGAGGAGGAGCTGGACAAAGCCATAGAGATGATACTCATGGCGAAAAGGCCGTACATCTACTGCGGCGGCGGCGTGGTGCTTTCCGACGCGCACAGGGAGCTGGCCCGCTTTGCGGATAAGTTGGACGCTCCAATTGGCACCAGCATGATGGGCCGCACCTCCATCTCCGCCGACAACCCGCGCTTTTTAGGCATGATGGGCATGCACGGAAGGTACGCCTCCACCAAGGCACTCAACGAAAGCGATCTTCTCATCGCGGTGGGCACCCGCTTTTCTGACCGGGCGACCGGCGACAAATCCGAATTCTCCAGAGGCAGGATGGTACTGCATATCGACATCGACCCTGCCGAAATCAGCAAAAACATCGCTGTAACAAGAGGCATCATAGGCAACGTCAAAACGGTACTCAACATCTTAGCGGACCGCCTGCCCCAGCAGAAGCACCCCGAATGGGCGGAAGAAGTTGCATCCATGAAGCGCTGCCAGCAAAACGACATTTCCATGTGCGAAAGCGAATTGACGCCGCAGTACATTATAGAAGGCGTATGCGAGCGCATGAAGCCAAATGAAATCGTAGCGACCGACGTGGGCCAGCACCAGATGTGGACGACGATGTACTATTCTTTTAAAGAACCCCGCACATTCATCACAAGCGGCGGTTTGGGCGCGATGGGCTTTGGCATGGGCGCCGCAATCGGCTCCTGCATCGCCATGAACAAAAGACGCACCGTGCTTTTCACCTCGGACGGCAGCTTCCATATGAACCTGAACGAGCTTGCGACAGCGGTTTCGAACGACCTTCCCATCATCGTCGTGGTACTCAACAACGGCGTATTGGGCATGGTTCGCCAATGGCAGGCGCTGTTCTTTGAAGGTCGGTATTCCAACACCACGCTCAAGCGAAAGACGGATTTTGCAAAGCTTGCGGACGCTTTTGGGGCGCATGGATGCAGGGCGACCACCCGCGAGGAATTCGACCGCTGTATCGAGGCGGCAATGAAGCAAAACACTCCTGCGCTCATCGACTGTGTGATCGACTGCGACGAACGCGTCTTACCGATGATTCCCCCCAACCGGGGCATCAGCGATATCATTTTGCGGTAACGGAAGGAAGGGCACTATGGATAGGCAGCAATTTGTTGTTTCTTTGCTGGTGGCAAACCATTTCGGCGTATTGACGCGGGTCTCCGCGCTGTTTGCAAGGCGCGGCTTCAATATCGACAGCTTAACAGTCGGCGTAACGGACGACCCGGAGTATTCCAGGATGACAATCGTCGCCCAGGGCGACGAATACATCAAGGAGCAGATCGTCAAGCAGCTTCAAAAGCTCGAGGACGTGCGCCTGGTACAGCTGATGAACCCAAACCAGACGGTGCAGCGCGAGCTGATGATCGTAAAGGTGAAATTAGCGCCCGGCAAGCTTTCCGAGCTTGTGGAGGCGGCGAACACCTACCGCGCAAACGTCATAGACCTTTCTCCCGATTCGCTTTTGATCGAAATCACTGGCGAACCCGGCAAGCTCAACGCATTCCTGGAGTATTTCAAGTCCTACGGAATTGTGGAAATGTCCCGCACCGGCCCTTCCGCCATGGGCAGAAGCAATTACTGCCTCATCGACGGCTAAAAGACAGGTACGGAGCACGATAAAAAAAATATTTGGAGGATAAAAAACAATGGCAACGATGTACTACGAAAAGGACTGCGACCTGAACCTTTTGAGCGGCAAGACCGTTGCGGTAATCGGTTACGGCAGCCAAGGGCATGCGCACGCGCTCAACTTAAAGGACAGCGGCGTGAACGTCGTCGTCGGCCTGTATGAAGGCTCCAAATCCGCAGAAGCGGCACGGGAGGCTGGTTTAACCGTAAAAGTAACGGCGGAAGCCGTACGCGAGGCGGACGTCATCATGATACTCGTCAACGATGAAAAGCAGGCCGCCCTCTATAAAAACGATATCGCACCCAACCTGAAATCGGGTGCCGCGCTCGCGTTCGCGCACGGCTTCAATATCCACTACGGCCAGGTCGTGCCGCCCAGGGATGTGGACGTTATCATGATCGCCCCCAAGGGCCCCGGCCACACCGTACGCAGCCAGTACAACGAGGGCAAGGGCGTTCCCTGCCTCATCGCAGTCAACCAGGACGCAAGCGGCAAGGCGCGCGAAATCGCGCTTGCATACGCCATGGGTATCGGCGGCGCGCGCGGCGGTATCTTGGAAACCACGTTCCGCGAAGAAACCGAAACCGACCTCTTTGGTGAGCAGGCCGTGCTGTGTGGCGGCGTGACGGAGCTCATCAAGGCGGGCTTCGATACGCTGGTGGAAGCCGGGTATCAGCCGGAAAACGCCTACTTCGAGTGCCTGCATGAGATGAAGCTCATCATAGACCTCGTTGTCAAGGGCGGCCTTTCCTACATGCGCTACTCCATCAGCGATACCGCGGAGTATGGCGATTACCAGACCGGCAAGCGTATCATCACCGAGGAAACCCGCAAGGAAATGAAGAATGTGCTCCATGAGATCCAGGACGGCACATTTGCCCGCAACTGGATTTTAGAGAACCAGGCAAACCGCCCGCACTTCAACGCAGTACGCCGCCAGGAAAGCAATCTGCTGATTGAAAAAACCGGCGCTGAACTGCGCAAGATGATGAGCTGGCAGAAAGCGGAGAAGTATGAGAAGTGACGCTGTAAAAGATGGCGTAGCCCGCGCGCCGCACCGTTCGCTGCTAAAGGCGACGGGGCTCACGGATAAACAGATCAGAAAGCCAATGATCGGCATCGTCAACTCGTTCAACGAGATCGTGCCGGGGCACATCCATTTGCAGCAGATCGCCCGCGCGGTAAAGGACGGCGTCCTTACCGCGGGCGGCACGCCGGTGGAGTTCAACACCATCGCCATATGCGACGGCATCGCCATGGGGCATGAGGGAATGAAATACTCCCTCGCCTCCCGCGAACTGATCGCGGATACGGTGGAATGTATGGCCCGCGCGCACTGCTTTGACGCGCTGGTGTTCATCCCCAACTGCGACAAAGTGGTGCCCGGTATGCTGATGGCGGCGGCGCGCTTAAACCTTCCCTCCATATTCGTTTCCGGCGGCCCCATGCTTTCCCTGCCCGGGCGGGGTGGCAAAAGCCTGGACCTCAACAGCGTGTTTGAGGCGGTGGGTGCCATCAACGCCGGGAAAATGGAAGAAGCGGAACTCGCCTATTATGAGGACAACGCCTGCCCCGGCTGCGGCTCCTGTTCCGGCATGTTCACCGCGAACTCCATGAACTGCCTTTCTGAGGCCATCGGCATAGCGCTCCCCGGCAACGGCACAATCCCCGCCGTGTTCGCGCAAAGGCTGCGTTTAGCAAAAGCCGCTGGCGAGCAGATCATGTACCTGCTTCAAGAAAACATCCGCGCGCTCGATATCCTCACCCCCGCGGCCTTTGAAAACGCGCTGTGCGTGGATATGGCGCTGGGCTGCTCCACCAATACGGTGCTGCACCTGCCCGCCATCGCGCATGAGGCGAATGTGGAACTTTCCCTCCCGCTGATCAATGAGATCAACGCCCGCATCCCCAACCTCTGCAAGCTGGCCCCGGCTGGAACCCACCATATGCAGGACCTCAACGACGCGGGTGGCGTTTACGGCGTGATGAGCGAGCTCTTGCAGGGCGGCCTGATTGACGGAACGCTGATGACCGTTACCGGCAAGACCGTGCAGGAAAATCTCAAAACCGCGAAGGTATATGACCGCAGCGTCATCCATAGCCTGGAGGAACCCTATTCCCCCACTGGTGGCCTCGCGATACTGTTTGGCTCCCTGGCCCCCAAGGGCTCGGTCGTTAAAAAGAGCGCGGTAACGCTCGGAATGCTTGTCCACAAGGGACCGGCGCGCGTATTCAACTGCGAGGACGAAGCGATCGCCGCCATTATGGGCAACAAAATCGTTCCCGGCGACGTCGTGGTCATCCGCTACGAAGGCCCCTCCGGCGGCCCCGGCATGCGCGAAATGCTCTCCCCCACCTCCGCCATCGCGGGCATGGGATTGGATAAGGAAGTTGCGCTCATTACGGACGGACGTTTCTCGGGCGCGACGCGGGGTGCTGCAATCGGCCATATCTCGCCTGAAGCGGCGCTTGGCGGACCTATCGCCTACGTGCAGGAGGGCGACACCGTTTCCATCGATATCCCGAACTACAGGCTCGACCTTCTGATTTCCGAGGAAGAGTGGAAGCACCGCAGGGAAACCATGGACTATAAAAAGGAACAGAACGTCACTGGATACATCAAGCGATATGCGCGCTCCGTCTCCTCCGCGGAACGGGGAGCAATCGTTGAATAACCAAAAATAAAGAAAGGAGGATGCTTTATGGAACAGTCGATTCGCATATTCGACACGACGCTGCGCGACGGCGAGCAGTCCCCGGGCTGCAGCATGGATTTACGTGAAAAATTGGAGGTTGCCAAGCAGCTTGAACGCCTGAAAGTGGACGCGATCGAAGCGGGCTTTGCCGTCTCCTCTCCGGGCGATTTTGAATCCGTCAGCCGTGTGGCCGCTACCGTAAAGGATTGCATGGTGGGCTCGCTGTCCCGCGCACTGACGAAGGATATCGACGCCGCATATGAGGCGGTGCGTCACGCAGAGGCCCCGTTTATCCATACGTTTTTATCCACTTCGCCGGTGCACATGCACTACAAGCTCAGAATGACGCCGGAGCAGGTTCTTCTTCGTACGGCGGAAGCGGTGAAATACGCGCGTTCTAAGTGCCCGTATGTGGAATTTAGCGCCGAGGACGCGACACGCAGCGAACCGGAATTTTTGAAGCGTATCGTGGAAGCTGCCATTGAAAACGGCGCGACGTATATCAACATTCCGGATACCGTCGGCTATACAGTACCCGAGCAGATGGCGGAGCTCATCCGCTACCTGAAGGAAAACGTCTACAACGTGGACCGCGCGGTGCTCTCCGTCCACTGCCACAACGACTTGGGCATGGCGGTCGCCAACTCCATTGCGGCCATCGGCGCGGGTGCTGGGCAGATCGAATGCACCATCAACGGCCTGGGCGAGCGCGCGGGTAACGCGGCGCTCGAAGAGATCGTGATGGCAATCAACACGCGCAAAGATTTCCTCAAAGCATCCTGCCGCGTGGATACCACGCAAATTTACCGGGCCAGCCGCCTGGTATATGGTATCATCGGCATCCCCGCCCCCATCAACAAGGCGATCGTCGGCGCGAACGCGTTTGCGCATGAAAGCGGCATCCACCAGCACGGCGTAATGGCCGAGCGCACGACATATGAGATCATGACGCCGGAGTCCATCGGCCTTTCCAAAAACAAGATGGTTCTGGGCAAGCACAGCGGGCGGCACGCGTTTGCGGACCGCGTATCGGAACTGGGCTACAAGCTTGGCGACGATGAGATCAACAAGTTCTTTGAGGAATTCAAGCGCCTGTGTGACCGCAAGAAGACCGTGACCGACAGCGATATCGAGGCGCTCATCGGCAGCAGGATACTGTCAAACGGCGGCATCTACAAGCTGCTGCGGTTCGATCTCCAGTCCGGCAACAAAGTCAAGTCCACCTGCGTGGTGCAGCTGGAAAAGGACGGCGCAATCCTGGAGGATGTAGCCCTTGGGGACGGCCCGATCGACGCGGCCTACAACGTCATCGACAAGCTGGTGGAGGCTCCCGCGCATCAATTGGAGGACTATTCCATACACTCGATTTCCGAGGGCGAGGACGCGCTGGGCGAGGTTGTCGTAAAGCTTAAGACGGGCACGCAGGTCATCACCGGCAGGGGCTTGTCGGTAGATATTATGGAAGCAAGCCTTCTTGCCTACATCAACGGCGTAAACAAAATGCTCGAAATGGGAGACCGTTATGAAGAAGCTGGAGATTCTTGATACCACGCTGCGCGATGGCGCGCAGGCGGAGGGCGTATCCTTCACGGTTTCCGACAAGCTGATGGTGGTGGAAACGCTCGACGCTTTCGGCGTGCAGTATATCGAGGCGGGCAACCCCGGTTCCAATCCCAAGGATATGGAGTTCTTCGAGCAGGCGGCCTCTTTAAAGCTTCAGAACGCGAAGCTGGTGGCGTTCGGCAGCACGCGCCGCAAAGGTATCACGCCCGCAGAGGATAAGAACGTGGTTTCGCTGCTGCAGGCCAATACTCCCTGCGTGTCCATATTCGGCAAGTCCTGGGACCTTCATGTAACGGAAATTCTGAAGGCCACGCTGGAAGAAAACCTTGCCTGCGTGGAGGATACGCTCCGTTTCTTTAAGGAAAAGGGTAAAGAGGTCATATTCGACGCCGAGCACTTTTTTGACGGATACCTCGCCAACCCCGAGTACGCGCTCGCGGTGCTCGCCGCGGCGCAGCAGGGCGGAGCGGACGTACTCTGCCTATGCGATACCAACGGCGGCATGCAGCCATTACAGCTCTACAAAACCGTAAAGCTCGTCTGTGAACGGTTCCCCAATATGCGCGTCGGCATCCACTGCCACAACGACGCGGGCTGCGCGGTGGCGAACTCTTTACTTGCGGTAGAGGCGGGCTGCGTCCACGTGCAGGGCACATTCACCGGCATCGGGGAACGCTGCGGCAATGCGGATTTGAGCGTGATCATACCTGACCTGCAATTAAAGATCGGGTACGATTGCGTCAACGGCAATATGGAAAGCCTGACGAAGTCCTCCGCCCGCATCGCGGAAATCTCAAACATGGTGGTGCCCAACAACAAGCCGTATGTCGGCGAAAGCGCGTTCGCGCACAAGGGCGGCATGCATATCGATGGGGTAGACAAGGTTTCCCATTCCTTTGAACATGTCAGCCCTGAAGCCGTGGGCAACCATAGAAGGTTCCTGCTTTCCGAGGTTTCCGGCAAAAAGGCGATCCTCCTTAAAATTAAGGATATCGCCCCCCACCTTACCAAGGACAGCCCGGAAACCGGCGCTATTCTGGAGCGGTTGAAAGAATTGGAGCACAAAGGCTATCAGTTCGAGGCCGCGGACGCCAGCTTTGAGCTGATGGTGCAGCGGGTGCTTCAAACATTCACGCCGCACTTTACGCTTTCCATGTACAAGACCAGCGGGGAATTCCCGCTTTCGGATGGCAATTTATCCTCCAACGCGATGGTCAAGATCATTGTGGGCGGCAGCGACGAAATTGCAGCCGCCATGGGCAACGGCCCGGTGCACGCGCTGGACCTTGCGTTACGCAAAGCGCTGTGCGTGTTCTACCCCGTGCTTTCGGACGTGTACTTGGTGGACTACAAGGTGCGCGTGCTGGAAACCGGGCAGGCCACGGGCTCGCAGGTCCGTGTGTTAATTGAGAGCACGGACGGCAAAAGCAAATGGACGACCGTGGGAGCCTCCACCGACATTATCGAAGCGAGCTTTGAAGCGCTGGTGGATTCCCTTGAGTACAAACTTTTTATGGAGAATATGTAGTATGGGAATGACGATGACACAAAAAATTCTCGCCGCGCACTGCGGCAGGAAACACGTTGCGGCGGGCGAGATCATTATGGCCGAACTCGACCTTGTGCTGGGCAACGACATCACCGCCCCCGTCGCAGTCGGCGAATTCAGCAAGGCGGGCAAGCAGGAAGTGTTCGACAAGAACAAGATCGCGCTTGTGATGGATCACTTCACGCCCAACAAGGACATCAAGGCGGCGGAGCAATGCAAGCGCGTGCGCGAGTTCGCGTGGGAAAAGGGCATTGTCCACTTCTACGACGTCGGCGAAATGGGCGTGGAGCACGCGCTGCTGCCGGAAAAAGGTCTGGTTGTCCCGGGCGATCTTGTGATAGGCGCGGACAGCCACACCTGCACCTACGGCGCTTTAGGCAGCTTCTCTACCGGCGTAGGCTCCACGGATATGGCGGCAGGCATGGCTACCGGCAAAGCCTGGCTCAAGGTACCTTCCGCGCTCAAGTTCAATCTGACCAGCAAGCTCAAGAAGTGGGTCGGCGGCAAAGACCTCATTCTGCACATCATCGGCATGATCGGCGTGGACGGCGCGCTCTATAAATCCATGGAATTTACCGGCGAAGGTGTTCACTCCCTCTCCATGAGCGATCGGTTCTGCATTGCAAACATGGCGATCGAAGCGGGCGCGAAGAACGGCATATTCCCCGTGGATGAGGAAACGCTCGCTTATGTAAAAGCGCATGGCTCCAAAGAACCGCACGTATTCGAAGCCGACCCCGATGCGGAGTATGAGAAAGTTTATGAGATCGATCTTTCCGCTATCGAGCAGACGGTCTCCTTCCCCCACCTGCCGGAAAACGCGCGCACATTCAAGGATATCCCGGAAGTGCGCATCGACCAGGCTGTGATCGGTTCCTGCACTAACGGCAGGCTAGAGGACCTTGTTGTTGCCGCCGAAGTGTTGAAGGGCAAGAAGGTCGCAAAGCATGTGCGCACCCTCATCATCCCGGCTACACAGCAAATTTACCTGGATGCCATGGAACTAGGCCTGTTAAAGATATTCATTGAGGCTGGTTGCGTCGTTTCCACGCCGACCTGCGGACCGTGCCTGGGCGGGCATATGGGCATACTCGCCAAAGGCGAGCGCTGCGTCGCCACCACCAACCGCAACTTTGTTGGCCGCATGGGGCACCCGGAAAGCGAAGTGTACCTGGCGAGCCCGGCGGTCGCCGCGGCTTCCGCAATCGCAGGCAAGCTCGCGCCGATGGCATAAAGAGAGGGAACAGCAATGAAAATTCAAGGAAAAGTCATACGCTACCAGGACAATGTGGATACGGACGTCATCATTCCCGCGCGTTACCTCAATACAACGGACGCAAAGGAACTTGCCACCCACGCCATGGAGGATCTTGACGCTACGTTCGTAAAGCGCGTGCAGAAGGGCGATATCATCGTGGCGGGCAATAACTTCGGCTGCGGCTCCTCGCGCGAGCACGCGCCGCTCGTCATAAAGGAAAGCGGAATCGCCTGCGTCGTCGCCAAAAGTTTCGCGCGTATCTTCTACCGCAATGCCATCAACATCGGTCTGCCCATCATCGAGTGTGATATGGAGATCGATGAGGCGGATACCATAGAGATCGATTTTGACAGCGGCACACTCAAAAATCTCACCAAGAATACGGAGGCTTCCTTCGCACCCTTCCCCCCGTTTTTGCAGAACATCATCTCCTCGGGCGGGCTATTGAATGCCATCAGCGGGGGCAAGCTATGAACTATAACATCGCGGTCATCGCGGGCGACGGCATCGGGCCGGAAATCGTCAACTCCGCCATCGAGGTATTAAATAAGATCGGCGCGCGTTTCGGGCATGCGTTTTCCTTTACGCATGTGGCTGCGGGCGGAAACGCCATAGACAAATACGGCATTCCCCTTCCGCAGGAAACCGTGGATACTTGCCTAGCGAGCGACAGCGTGCTTTTGGGCGCGGTGGGTGGCCCCAAGTGGGATACGCTGCCTGGGCATTTACGCCCGGAAAAGGCGCTTTTGGGGGTCAGAAAGGCGCTGGGGCTCTACGCCAACATCCGCCCCGCGCGACTGCTGCCTGAACTCAAATCCGCCTGCCCGCTGCGCGAGACCGTAGCGGAGGCCGGGTTTGATATGGTGATCATCCGCGAGCTGACCGGCGGCATGTACTTTGGTGAGAACGGCAGGCGCAACGGCCCCTACGGCCCGGAAGCGTTCGATACCGAATGCTACAGCGAGATGGAAGTGGAGCGCATCGGCCGAATCGGTTTCGAGATGGCGCAAAAGCGCGGCAAAATGCTGATCAGCATCGATAAGGCGAACGTGCTCGAAAGCTCCCGCCTCTGGCGGGAGGTCATGCATCGGCTAAATGCAGACTACCCGGACGTGCAGCTTTCCGACATGCTGGTGGACAACGCCGCCATGCAGCTAGTCAAAAATCCTGCCCAGTTCGACGTGGTGGTGACCAGCAACATGTTCGGCGATATCCTCTCTGACGAGGCCTCGCAGATCACGGGCTCCATTGGCCTTCTCCCCTCCGCCTCCTTAGGCGAAGGGAAACGTGGGCTGTACGAGCCCATCCACGGCTCCGCGCCCGATATCGCGGGGACAGGCAAGGCGAACCCCATCGCCACCATACTTTCCGCCGCCATGATGCTGCGCTGGTCGTTTGATCTAGAAGAAGAGGCGACGTGCATCGAAAACGCCGTTTCCGCCGTACTCCAGGCGGGCTACCGCACAGCAGATATTGCAGCGGGCGGGCCTAGCGTTGGTTGCAGGGAAATGACGGAGCGGATACTGGAGAAGATATAAAACCTTTCCACACAGAAAGCGCCCCGTAATATGAACTGAACCCGTAAATACGGACATTGAGAAAAAAGAGCCTCCTGTTGTAGGATAACTGCAGCAGGAGGTATTTATATGAAGCGGAAATGGACAAACATGAGGGCTTTGGGAGAAAC
>JAEYHP010000121.1 GCA_023409435.1 Bacillota bacterium
CCCCGCATTGGCGCTTTCCACCGCAAGCGGGTATTCCCTTTCCTCATATGCGCCCTGAAAGTTTGGGTAGCGGCTCTGCATGCTCTCCGCCATGCTCATGAGCATCTGGTTGCACAGGCCGTTGTTGTGGGTCATGGCGTTCCAGAGCGTTTGCCCTTTTGCGTCCCTTACGCGCAGGATCATGCCCTGCTCCAGCGCGCGCATGCCCAGGGACTCGAGCGTCAATATGGAGAAGCCGCCGTTTTTGTATTGCCGCTGCAGTTCCTCTACAATGGTCTGGTTGCGCGCTTCCTGCGCGCGCATGACATACTGAACGAACGCACCCCGCAAAAACAGATTGGAAAACAGGCTGACCGCAGCAACGAGAATAAGCGCCATCAGCGCATAGGAGCGGGAAAGGCGCATGCCCAGCGTTTGCTTTTTCATTGGCCCCTCCTATTCCCCGCCGAACGCGTACCCAATGCCGTGGACGGTCCTTAGACAAGATGAATTCCGGGATTGCTCCCCCAGCTTATGGCGGATGTTTTTAATATGCGTATCGATCACGCGGTCATACCCTTCGTAATCGTCCTCCATGGCGACGGCGATAAGTTCTTCCCGCGTGAAGGTCTTGGTCGGGTGCTTGGCCATGGTAAAAAGGATATTGAATTCCGTGGGCGTCAGCGGTACACGTTCGCCGTGCTTCCGTACCTCATGCCTTGCACCGTCGATCACAAGCTCGCCGTCATGAAAGCACATGACGCGGTAGAGCGCCTCATCGGGCGCGGCGCGGCGCAGCACCGCCTCCACCCTCGCCATCAGTTGGCGGGGACTGAAGGGTTTGCTCACATAATCGTCTGCGCCAAGCTGAAGGCCGCCTATAATATCCGGCTCCTCCGCTTTAGCGGTGAGCATGATGATGGGCGTGCGCGCGCGTTTGCGGATGGCGGCGCACACATCCTCGCCGCTCCTGCCGGGGAGCATTAGGTCAAGGATAATGAGATCAGGCGCATGAAGCTCAAAGAGCCTCAGCGCCTCCTCTCCGTCATATGCCGCAAGCACTGCGTAGCCCGCGTTTTTTAAATATGCGCTTACAACGTCGACGATCTTTTCTTCATCGTCCACAACGAGCACGGTCTTCAATGCGTTCTCCTTGCCGCCGCTTCCTTTTATCAACGCAGGGCGGGCTGACTCCTGCGTTTATCATACGCTATTTCCAGTTTTCAAACAATATTGAGGCGTCTTTCAAATAGCTTGCGGTTATCACAATGTTGTCGTCCTTGTCCGCGCGTTCCTTTTCCGTGATGGGAACGGGGTTGCAGCCGCCGCGGGTCACTGCAATGTCATCAAAGCCGAACGTATTGCCGCAGTTCTGGCAGACAAGGCTATCCCCTTCTACTTTATAATACCCTCTGCCGGAACTGTAACAAACCTGGCAGGTGTTGAATGACGTGCGGATGGAACCATCCGACGCGGTAAGCGCGATGATCTCCATATCCTTGCCATCCGCGTTATAGGCGAAAAATTGCGGTTTACCAGTAAGATCGGATACGGGGATCACAAGGTCGTCCCCCGACGCCTCGGCCTCTGCCGAAGGCGCAGCTTCTGCGGCGGGTGCCTGCGTGGAAACAGGGGGCTCCTCCGCCTTTACGCTGCATCCGGCAAACAGAGCCAGCACAAAAAGTACGGCCAAAGCGATTGTGAAATAACGTTTGATGGTATTCTGCATAATAATTCCTCCTTATGCGGCGCTTGCGCCGATCTCGACAGAAATGGTATCAGCGCGATGTGTAGAAAATATGAAGGTCTCTCTCAATAATCACGGGCTTACAAATATTCCCCATCATCCGGCAAAGAATTGTGTTTCCCCGTTGCACATGCTATACTCATGCACGATGAGGAGGAAAGCATATGCGAACCGCAAGTTTTTACATGATATCCTTTTCCTCCACGCATTGCGCGCTGCAGGCGGAGCAGTATTTGAAAACCAAAGTATCCGTGTGCACCATGCCCACGTTGCGGTCGGTTTCGAAGAGCTGCGGAATCTCCCTGCGCGTTGAAGAAAGCGAGCGCGGGGCATTGAAGGAGGCTTTGCTTCAAGGCTTCCCGGTGCCGCGCGATTGCTGCCGCGTTTTTTATGTGAAGGACTCGCTTCCTGTAGAGATTACCCCACAGGAGCTGTAACGGGATACTAAAGCAATGGAACTTATAAATCGGAACAAGGAAGCGGGGATTTTCGTCCACCGCTAGGAACCGGAACGAAGCGTAGCAGCGCTACGCTGAGTGGAGGGAGACACCGCGGGGGGCGAAAAGAGCCGCTGAACTTTCCGGTTTATAAAGTGGAATTGCTGTAATTAGAGGAACGATATGCTGCATTCTTTTTCACGGACGGAACTGCTGCTGGGCAAGGCGGCAATGGATCAATTATCAAAAGCGCATGTTGCGGTGTTTGGCATCGGCGGCGTGGGCGCGTTCGCCGCGGAGGCTTTAGCCAGAAGTGGCGTGGGCGCGATATCGTTGTTTGACGACGACTGCGTTTGCCTCACGAACATCAACCGGCAGCTGATTGCCTTACGAAGCACGGTGGGCAAAAAGAAGGTGGAGGTCTTGCGCGCGCGCATCCTCGACATCAACCCCAAGTGCCAGGTGGAAGCAAACGAATGCTTTTACGGCAAAGAGAATGCAGACGAATACGACCTTTCCCGCTATACGTATATCATAGACGCCATCGACACCGTTTCCTCCAAGCTGCTGCTGGTGGAGCGGGCGTACGCCGCAAATGTGCGCATCATCAGCTGTATGGGTGCCGGCAACAAGCTGGACCCCACGCGCTTTGAGGTGACGGATATCTATAAGACGTCGGTCTGTCCGCTGGCCCGCGTTATGCGCAAGGAGTTACGCGCGCGCAACATCCCTGGGCTCAAGGTGGTGTATTCTAAGGAGGAAGCGATAACGCCCATCGAGGATGAAAGCATCAGCTGCAAGACGCACTGCATCTGCCCGCCGGATACGAAGCGGAAGTGTACCATACGCCGTCAAGTACCCGGCAGCGTGGCGTTCGTGCCCTCGGTAGCTGGGCTGGTACTTGCGGGAGAGGTCATAAAGGACATCTCAGCAAAGGCTTAAGGGGGAGACTATGCAAATACGGAACGCCCGCGAAACCGATCTTTCTGCCCTTAAGGATTTGATGAACCATTACCGGCAGAACACCCATTACAATTGGGACAAAACGCTGTTGACCGACGACGATATGAAAGCGTGGCTGCAGGAGCATGGCGCACTTCCCTATGCCGCGCTGGTAGCGGAAGAGGATGGCGAAATCATAGGCTACGCCTCCCTGTCCGGCTTTCGCCCGCACACCGGCTACCGCTATACCGCGGAGAACAGCGTGTACGCCGCCCCCGGCCGGGAAGGCAGCGGCGTGGGCCGGGCGCTGCTTGACACTTTATTGGAGCGCGCAAAACAAAACGGGCTGCGTGTAGTCACCGCATGGATCGACGCGGAAAACACCCGCTCCACCCTGTTCCATGAGCGCCATGGTTTTTCCTATGTGGGGACCATGCGCGGCGTGGGCACGTTGGGCGGGCAGAAACGGGACGTCGTTATTTTGCAGTATGACATTTCCTAGTGTACACGCCAGGTATAAATTGCTATAATACCGGTATGAAATCAGGACTATCCTTACGAGCTTTGGAGGACAAACGAATTCCATGCAAAAACGAGTAGCAGCCATACACGACATCTCCTGCTTCGGCAAATGTTCCTTAACCGTGGCGCTCCCCATACTTTCCGCCGCAGGCATTGAAACAAGCGTCATCCCCACAGCGGTATTGTCCACGCACACCGGCGGCTTTACGG
>JAEYHP010000027.1 GCA_023409435.1 Bacillota bacterium
ATCAACAGGCTTATTCTGCTTCGGCGACCTTTTCGTCTTCCATCTGCTCGCCCTGGTGGCCTTCGAGCACCGCGTCCGCGCTCTTGGAGGCGATGAGCTTGACGGCGCGGATGGCATCGTCGTTGCCGGGGATGACATAATCCGCTTCATCCGGGTCGCAATTGGTATCCACGATGGCGACGATGGGGATGCCCAGCGTGCGCGCTTCCATCACGGCGATGTGTTCCTTGCGGGGGTCCACCACAAACAGTGCGCCGGGGAGCTTCTTCATGTCCTTAATACCGCCGAGGTTCTTTTCAAGCTTTTCCTTTTCGGCAAGAAGCTTTATGACTTCCTTCTTGGGCAGCAGTTCGAACTGGCCGTTCACTTCCATCTGCTCAATCTTGCGCAGCTTGCCGATACGACCCTGGATGGTCTTGAAGTTCGTGAGCATTCCGCCCAGCCAGCGCTGGTTCACAAAGTACATGCCGCAACGGGCGGCTTCCTGCTCAATGGATTCCTGCGCCTGCTTTTTGGTACCCACAAACAGAACGCTCTTGCCTTCCATGGCGAGATCACGCACGAAATAGTAGGCTTCTTCGATTTTCTTGACGGTCTTCTGAAGATCAATGATGTAGATGCCGTTGCGCTCGGTGAAGATGTATTCCTTCATCTTGGGGTTCCAACGGCGGGTCTGGTGGCCGAAATGTACACCGGCCTCCAACAGTTGTTTCATGGAAATGACGGACATAAATAAACCTCCTTTAATCTCCTCCCCCCGCGTCTCTTCCGCGGGCGACCCATTAAGGGAAGGAGCCCGCAAATCGGCAAGGGTGTGTCGTACCTTGTGCATTATAGCAAAGCCCCCTGATAAATGCAAGGGGTCTGCTTGTCGAAAAAGCGGCTTGCGCCACTTTTTCGAATTTTCTCAATAGTAATAATTGTTCCCGCCGATCGTTTTATAGAACTCGCGGGAGGACCAACTCTTCCCCGACGAAGCGGACCGGAAAAACATGACGCCCGCAGGGATGGTACGGTTACCGCCGTTGAATACCTCTTCGGCCGCCGCAAGCGCGGCGCTGCTGGGTACTAAGCCCTCAAAGCTGCTGTATTTTACAACGGAAAACTGCCCGCTTCGGTAAACCTCGCGTTCCACGGAGCCGCCGAATCTGCTGGAATTGCAGCGGTTATAGAGCACGCTTGCCATCGCAAGGAAACTCTCTTCCGATTGGTTTTTCCCTTCCGCGTAGATGAGCTTGGCAGCAAGATAGATTTCGTCATCCGCATAGTCGCCTTCCCCGCCTGTTTCAATTTCCGGTTCGGGCGTCCTTTCCGGCTCCTCTTCCTCTTCCTCTTCCTCCTCAGGCTCCGGGGTTGGTTTGGGTGTGGGCTTTGGCGTAGGCTTGGGCGTAGGGGTTGGCGCAGATAGATCGCCCACTCCTACGAATTCTTTAAGAATAAAACCGTCGATATCGTCCGATTCAATCTGGTACCACTCGTCGGTCTTGGCGGTAATGGTTACCACGGTGTGGTAGACAATCTCTCCCTCTTTCCCGTACTCGGTGCCGGGACCTTTGCGCACGTTTACGTCATGCCCCTTGATATACCCTTCCGTATCCTTGATGTTCTCGAGGTCGTATTCGGGCGTAGGTTCCGGGGTGGGCTTTTGCGTGGGTTCCGGCGTCGATGTGGCGGTGGGTGCGGGACTGACGCTTGGGGTGGGAGACGGAACCGATGCGGGCGTCGCCGTCGGGGTGGGATGCGCGGCAACTTGCTCCGCTTCAAAAGAGGAAACGGTCGCGGAGGGTATCTCCAGCACGTCCCCGGCATCTTCTGTATTCTGCTGGATCGGGGCGGCGCTTTCTACGCTTGCCGCGCAGCCAATCAAAAACAGCTGCAGGCAGACAAGCGCCGCTAAAATCCATCGCGTCCTCATGGTTCCTCCTTTGTATTGCCCGCTTACAAAATCCACTCGGGCTATCAGCGGGTTAGGTTTGTACTTATAATATGTATTTCCGGAGGTCCTCGCTGACGTAGTTATCCGCCATGCGTTCCTTCACATAGGGACCATCTATGGTCAGTTCAAGGTCGGGGTACTCCCCACCCGCCCGGAAGGAGATATCCTCCAAAAGAAGCTCCATAATGGTATGCAGCCGCCGCGCGCCGATGTTCTCCGTGTTTTCATTCGCGAGGTAGGCGTACTTTGCCACGGCATCCAGCGCTTCGTCCGTAAAGTTGAGCATCAGGTGATCGGCCGAGAGAAGCGCTGCGTACTGCTTGGTGATGGCGTTTTCCGGCTGCGTCAAAATACGCTTGTAATCCTCCTGCGTAAGCGCGCTTAGCTCTACACGGATGGGGAAACGGCCCTGCAGCTCCGGAATAAGATCCGAAACCTTGGCCACATGGAACGCGCCCGCGGCGATGAAAAGCATGTAATCGGTCTTCACCGGGCCATACTTCGTGTTGACGGTGGAACCTTCCACAATGGGGAGTATGTCCCGCTGCACGCCCTCGCGCGAAACGTCAGGTCCGCCGGAGGACGCGGCGCGCGCACCAGCGATTTTATCGATTTCATCTATGAAAATAATGCCGTCCTGCTCGGCCTTTTCCACGGCCTCGCGCACGACTTCGTCCATATCGATGAGCTTGTCGGACTCTTCCTGCACCAAGATGCGCCGCGCTTCCTTTACAGGCACCTTGCGGTGTTTTTTCTTACTGGGCAGTATACCGCCGATCATATCGTTGAGGTTCAGGTCGATGCCCATGGCGATCATGGCGTCGCTGCCGGGGTTGCGCTCCTCCACCTCGACCTCCACGATCTCATCCTCCAGCCGCCCTGAACGAAGCTGCGCAAGCACCGTTTCCCGGCGTGTAAAATGCGTGCGCTTCTCCTCTTCCGTCATCTGCGGTTCCTGGGGCTGGCCCGCGCCAAGAAGCAATTGAAGCGGGTTCTGCGGGGGATGCGCTTCGCTTTTGCGCAGCGGCACAAGAAGATCAACAAGGCGCAACTCGGCCGCGGCTTCCGCCATCATGCGGACTGCCTCCATGCGCTTGGCTTTACAGAGGCGAATGGAAGCCTCCACAAGATCGCGCACCATGGAATCCACGTCCCGGCCCACATAGCCGACTTCCGTAAACTTGGTGGCCTCCACCTTGACAAAAGGCGCTTCCAAAAGCTTGGCCAAGCGCCTTGCGATTTCCGTCTTGCCCACGCCGGTGGGCCCCATCATGATGATATTCTTGGGCGTAATTTCCTCCCGCATTTCGGGAGATAATAAGCTCCTGCGATAACGGTTGCGCAGCGCGATTGCCACCGCCCGCTTCGCCTTGTTCTGGCCTATGATGTATTTATCCAAAGCGTCTACGATCTGTTTGGGTGTCAGCATTGCGTTATACCTCCTCCACCGTGATGTTGCCGTTGGTATATACGCAGATATCGCCCGCAATTTTGAGCGCGCGCTCCGCGATCTCCCGCGCGGATAGCTCCGTATTTTCCTTGAGCGCTTTGGCCGCAGCAAAGGCGTACATGCCGCCCGAGCCGATCGCGGCAATGCCGTCGTCCGGGTCGATCACCTCGCCGGTGCCGGATATGACAAGCAGTTCATCCTTATCCGCTACGAGCAACAACGCCTGCAACTGCCTTAACGCCTTGTCGCTGCGCCATTCCTGCGCCAGAGAGACCGCCGCGCGCGTGAGTCCGCCGCCGTACTGTTCCAGCTTCGCTTCGAATCGCTCGCAGAGCGAGAACGCATCCGCTACCGAGCCAGCAAAACCCACCACGACTTTTCCATGGTAGAGCCTGCGCACCTTTTTTGCGGTGCTTTTCATGACGACGGATTTTTCTAAAGTGACCTGTCCGTCCCCCGCTATCGCGCAAACGCCGTCCCGCCGGACGGCAAGTATCGTTGTACCTTCGAGTTCCATGTTTTAATCCTTTCGGCCTGACGATTTCAATTTTACACACAATATGCCCTGATGATACCATACGGCGGCATATGCCGTACTATACCATCCATACTTCGGTGATTTTATCATATCATATTTGAAATGCGCGTAACAAAAAGGCCTGAAACCTTAACATTTCTTTTTCAAGTTATCCACGATTGCAAGGGCGCGCTCCGCCATCTTTTCATACCGCTCGGCTTTGTTGCGTGGTGCATTAGGTATTGGCTCCATAATGCCGTAGGTGACGTTCATGGGCTGGAAATCCCCGCCCGCGTATTCGCTCACATAATGCGAAAGCGCTCCGATGGCCGTTTCCCTTGTAAAATCGAGCGGTTCGCGCCCATACAGCCTGTTCGCAAGGTTGACGGCTGCTGCAAACCCGCTGGAAGCGGACTCGACATACCCTTCCACCCCCGTGATCTGGCCCGCGAAATACAGACCGGGGCGGTCCTTCACCTGGTAGTCCCACCCTAATAGGCCCGGGGAGCGTAAGAACGTGTTGCGGTGCATCACACCGTAGCGCGCAAACTCCGCATTTTGTAACCCGGGAATCATGCGGAACACACGCCGCTGCTCAGGAAACGTAAGATTGGTCTGGAACCCTACTATGTTATAAAGTGTGCCCGCCGCGTCATCCTGCCGAAGCTGCACCACGGCATAGGGCTTTTTCCCGTCGCCGCGGGGATCGATAAGACCCACCGGCTTTAAAGGCCCGAACGCGAGCGTCTTTTCCCCGCGCTTTGCCATAACCTCCACCGGCATACAGCCTTCAAACACGCGCGGCGTTTCAAACGCATGCAGTTCTACCGTTTCGGCAGAAACAAGCGCGTGATAGAAGGCGTAATATTCTTCCCTGCTCATGGGGCAGTTCAAATAATCCTCCCCGCGTTCATAGCGGGAGGCGCGGAATACAGTACCAAAATCTAAGGAATCCGCAAATAGGACGGGTGCCGCCGCGTCATAAAAATGCAGGCTTGCGCCCAAAGACTCCTCAATGGCAGAAAACAAAGGCCCTGCGGTAAGCGGACCTGTCGCGATGATGGCGGGCGGCTCCGGCAGGGAGGTCACCTCGCCAGTAATAACTGTAATGTTGGGATGCTTCCGGATGGCGTTTGTGATATAGTCCGAGAACCCGGCCCGGTCTACCGCAAGCGCGCCGCCCGCGGGCACGCGCGTGGCGTCCGCGGCGCGAAGTATCAGAGAATTGAAGCGTCTTAATTCCTCCTTTAACAGGCCGACGGCGTTTTGCAGCCGGTCCGACCGGAGCGAATTGGAACACACAAGTTCCGCAAACGCGTCGCTCGCGTGCGCGGGCGAACGTTTGATGGGCTTCATTTCATATAGACGGACCGAAATACCCCGCTCAGCAAGCTGATACGCCGCCTCGCACCCCGCAAGCCCCGCGCCGATTACCGCGGCGCTATGCTCACTCGGCATCGTCCTTATCCTTCCTGTTGCGCAAGATATGGCCGCAATCCTTGTTGGTACATGCGATGTAGCTGCCCTTGGGGCTTGCCTTTTGCACCATCATGGACTTGCACTTGGGGCATGGCTCCGCTACCGGCTTATCCCAGGATACAAAGTTGCACTCCGGGTATTTTTCGCAGCCGTAGAACGCCTTGCCGCGCTTTGTTTTGCGCTTAATCAGCGCGCCGCCGCACTGCGGGCACGGGATATCGATTTTTTCTAAGATTGGTTTGGTGTTGCGGCATTCCGGGAAATTGGGGCAGGCCAGGAACTTGCCGAAACGTCCCATTTTATACACCATCATGGAGCCGCATTTTTCACAGGGAATATCGGATACCTCATCGGGTATGACGACCTTTTCAATGCTTGAAGACGCCTTTTCCACCGTCTGTATGAAGGGCGTATAGAACTCTCGCAGGACGTCCTCGCCCTGGGCAGAACCTTCTTCCACATGGTCGAGCTTTTCTTCCATATCCGCCGTGAAGGCGACGTCCACGATATCCTGGAAATTCTCCTTCATCAGCTGCGTCACCACAAAGCCAAGCTCGGTAGGGATCAACAGCTTCTTTTCCCGCATGACATAGCCGCGCTCGATTATGGTGGATATGGTGGGCGAATACGTGCTGGGGCGGCCGATGCCCTTTTCTTCCAAAGTACGCACCAAAGATGCTTCCGTAAAGCGCGGCGGCGGCTGGGTGAAGCGCTGCTCGCTGTCCACCTTTTTTAATAAGAAGGCATCGCCTGTGTCGACCTGCGGCAGCGTGACTTCCTTTTCCTGCGCGTCGTCCCGGCTTTCGGTGTAGATAATTGTGAACCCGTCGAACAGCGTGCGCACACCCACCGCGCGGAACGTGCACCCATTCGCGTCGATGGTGACGGTGTTGGTTTCAAAACGCGCCTCGGCCATCTGGCTGGCCAGGAAGCGTTCGTATACGAGTTTATAGAGCTTGTATTGATCGTTGGAAAGCGACGCTTTGACGCTCGCAGGAGTATTCGCTAAATCCGTGGGGCGTATGGCCTCGTGCGCGTCCTGCGCGCCCGCCCGGCCCTTGTAGACATTCGGCTTTTCCGGCACATACTGCGCGCCGTAAGAAGAAAGAATATATTCCTTGGCCTGTACCTGCGCTTCCTGGGCAACACGCACGGAATCCGTACGGATGTATGTCACAAGGCCGGTAGCGCCCTTTCCCTGCAGTTCCACGCCTTCATACAGCTGCTGCGCCACAAGCATGGTGCGCTTGGTGGTAAATCCAAGCTTTCTCGATGCTTCCTGCTGCAGGCTGCTTGTGGTAAAGGGTGGCGCCGCGTGCCGCGTCTTTTGGCCGATCTTGACGTCTATGGCCTTAAACTCGGCCTTGTCGATGCGCTTTAATATTTCGTCCGCGGCTTCCTTATTGGGGATATCCGCTTTCTTGCCGTCAAAGCCATAGAATTTGGCTTCAAAAACCTTCTTGCCGCGCTTTTCGGAAAGCTGTACTTCGATAGTCCAGTATTCCTCGGGGGTAAAATCCAGTACCTCCTGCTCGCGGTCACATATGATGCGGGTGGCGACGGACTGCACGCGCCCCGCGGAAAGGCCTTTTCTCACCTTGGCCCAGAGAATGGGGCTGATTTTATAGCCCACAAACCGGTCCAGGATGCGGCGCGCCTGCTGCGCGTCCACCAAACGAAGATCCACCGAGCGCGCGTTCTTTAAGGAATTCTTCACGGCGGTGGACGTGATTTCGTTGAACACGATGCGGCATTTCGAGGTTTCGTCCAGCTTCAATATCTGTGCTAAGTGCCAGGAAATGGCCTCGCCCTCGCGGTCAGGGTCGGTTGCGAGGTAGACCTTCTTCGCACTTTTCGCTTCCCGGCGGATTCGGTCCAATACCTCCCCCCTGCCGCGCAGCGTGATGTATTTGGGGGCAAAGCTATGCTCCACATCCACGCCAAGCTGGCTCTTGGGAAGATCCCGCACGTGGCCATTGGAAGCAAGCACCTTAAAGTTCTTTCCTAAAAATTTCTCTATCGTTTTTGCCTTGGCAGGCGACTCTACGATAACCAGGGTATCTGCCATTCTTTATCCTCCGTTTCGGGCAAAATTGCCTAAAGACCGAATACTCTGCCCGGTAACTGCTTAATTATTCCCGAAAACTGTAATGATGTCAAGTTTGAATTTACCTCTGAGACGGACATCGACAAGAGTTCACATATTTCGTCGGCGCTCTTTTCGCCTTTGCGAAGCAAGTCCCACCACCTGCAGCTGCGTCTCGGTCAGGCCGGAAACGTCGGGCGCTTCCACCGGCTTTGGCGCCTCATCCGTAATGCCGTATTCGCACAGGATATCCATGGGACAAAATACGGGCTTCGCCTCCCCGCGCTGGATGAGCCCGTTCGGCCCCACGCTGCTCTCATCCGTAATGCGGCCGGGGACCGCAAACAGATCCCTGTTCTGGTCCAGCGCATAGTTGGCGGTGATCGTCGTTCCGCTCCGGCTTGCCGCCTCCACCACCACGACGCCGCGGGAGAGCCCGCTGATGACGCGGTTCCTTATGGGGAAGTTTTCCCGGTTCGGCTTCGTGCCGGGCAAAAACTCCGATACCACCGCACCCCGCTCAATGATTTCATAATAGAGCCGCGCGTTGGAACTGGGGTATATGACGTCGATGCCGCTGCCCAGCACCGCAAGCGTTGGGAATTCCGCATCCTCACACCGCAGCGCCCCCACATGCGC
>JAEYHP010000111.1 GCA_023409435.1 Bacillota bacterium
CGATTTGACGGAGGATATCCTGCCCGTGGTCTCTCACTGGCAGACGCTGCCTATCACGTTCGACGCGCTCTATACCGGGTTTTTGGGCTCGTTTGAGCAGATCGATCTGATGATAGACGTATTCCGCCGCCTGAAAACAAAGAATACGCTTGTGCTGGTGGACCCCGTCATGGCGGACCACGGCCAGCTTTATAAAATATTCCCGGCAAACTTCCCGGAGGGCATGAAAAAGCTGTGCTCCGTGGCGGACTGCATCGTGCCAAACATGACGGAAGCGGCGCTGCTCTTAGGGGAATCCTACGCGGAAGGCCCGTATACGGAAGAATACATCAAAAGCCTGGTCAAGCGGCTTTCTGATTTCGGGCCGGGGCGCGTCGTGCTCACCGGGGTCTATTTTGAGGAAACCCGCCTGGGCGCCGCGGCATACGATGCGCGCTCGGGGCAGTTGGACTTCCTCTTTGGCGAACGCATAGAGGGCATGTACCACGGCACGGGAGACGTGTTTGCAAGCGCGCTGTTAAGCGGGCTGTTGCATGGCATGACCCTTGCCGCCTCCACGCAGCTTGCAGTGGACTTTACGGTAGGGAGCATCGCGCGCACCAAGGCGGCTGATACGGATATCCGGTTTGGCGTGAACTTTGAAGAAGGCATCCCGATGCTTGTCGACAGGCTCGGACTAAGTAACCACTGATTAATTCAGCACGCTGTCTTGACGGCCGCTTTTGCGCTCTGCCGCGTCGCAAAAATCTTGAAATAGCGCTGCTATTCCTTCGATTTTGCTCCTTGCAGACCGCAAAATCCTCTCGCCAATCCAACATCCCTCATTTAATCAGTGCTTACTGAAATAGTTTCAATTTGATTTTACAGAAAGGGAGCTTTACTATGTCTTATATCCCCACCATGGAACAAGCGGATGCGCTGCTAAAGCAGTACAACACGGACCCGTTCCACCTGCAGCACGCCGCCATCGTATCTGGCGTCATGCGCTATTTCGCGCGCGAATACGACCCGGAACGCGAGGAATTCTGGGCGGTGGTCGGCCTGCTGCACGATCTGGATTTTGGGATGTACCCGGACCAGCACTGCATCAAGGGGCAGGAAATCATGCGGGAGCATAACCTTGACGAAGGCATTGTCCGCGCCACGGCCAGCCACGGCTACGCGATCACAGTGGACATCGAGCCCGAACACATCATGGAAAAGATTCTCTATGCGACGGACGAGCTTACCGGCCTAGTCGGCGCCGCGGCACTGATGCGGCCCTCTAAAAGCGTATCCGATATGGAACTAAAATCCGTCAAGAAAAAGTTCAAAACGCCCGCGTTTGCCGCAGGCTGCTCGCGCGAAGTCATCAGCCGCGGCGCCGACATGCTTGGCTGGGACCTCGACACATTGTTGGAGCGCACGCTTGCCGCCATGCAGAGCCTGGTAGGCACGCTGCCCGTATAGCCGTAAACAGCAACGCGCATTCTGTAGACGCAATCACGCGGGAGAATCTCCCGCGTGATTTTTTCACAACTCAAACATGATGGTATTATGCCCTTACTACCTTCATCGCCCGCATGGCGTTCAGTATCGCAATGACCGTAACACCAACATCTCCAAACACCGCTTCCCACATGGTGGCCATGCCCAAAGCGGATAGGCCGAGCAGGACAACCTTTACGCCCATGGCGAACAGGATGTTCTGCCATACGATGGCCCTGGTTTTACGGGCAACCCGGATCGCGGATACGATTTTTGAGGGTTCGTCGGTCATCAGCACGACGTCGGCCGCCTCTATCGCCGCATCGGACCCCAAAGCGCCCATTGCGATGCCGATATCCGCCCTTGCGAGGACAGGCGCGTCGTTGATGCCGTCGCCCACAAACACAAGCTTGCCCTTGGATTTCTTCCTCTTTTCCAATTCTTCAAGCTGTTCCACCTTCTGGTGGGGGAGCAGCTCCGTATAAACCGCATCCAGGCCGATCTCATGCGCGATGCTCTCTCCAACAGTCCTGCTGTCCCCGGTGAGCATGGCCGTATTGCTTACGCCAAGCGCCTTTAGGTCCCTTATCGCCTTTTTGCTGTCGGGTTTCAATTCATCCGAAATCACGATATGGCCCGCATATATGCCGTCCACCGCCAGGTATACGACGCTGCCCAAGGCATCCGCCTTTTCCCACGCGACCCCTGCCGCATCCATCATCTTGCCGTTGCCCGCCAATACCAGTTTGCCGTCCAGACTTACGCGAATTCCCTGGCCCGGGATTTCCTCCTGCTCCGAAAGCCGCTGCGCGTCGATCGGCTGTCCATACGCCTTCTGGATGGAAAGCGCAATGGGGTGGTTGGAGAAACTTTCGGCATGCGCGGCCCAGGAAAGCAGTTCCTGTTCCGAGAAGCCGTTGGCGCCGGCCGTCTGCGTCACTTTGAAGATCCCCTTTGTCAGCGTGCCCGTTTTATCGAACACGATCGTATCCACGTGGTTGAGCGCCTCCAGGTAGTTGCTTCCCTTGACTAAAATGCCGTTCTTGGATGCGCCGCCGATTCCGCCGAAAAAGCTCAGGGGGATGGAAATCACCAGCGCGCAGGGGCAGGATACCACCAGGAACGCCAGCGCACGATAGATCCAATCGGCAAAAACGGCGCCGGGAACGGTCAGCGGCGGGATAACCGCAAGCGCTACTGCGGCGAATACAACGACCGGCGTATAGTATCGCGCAAATTTCGTAATAAAGTTCTCCGTGGGGGCTTTCTTGCTGCTTGCGTTCTGCACAAGGTCCAGTATTTTGGAGATGGTCGATTCCCCGAACTCTTTGGAAACCTCAATGGTCAGAACGCCGTTTTTGTTGATGGAGCCGGACAATATCTCGCCGCCCGGCTCCACATCGCGGGGCAGGGATTCTCCTGTCAGCGCGGAAGTATCAACAGCCGAAGTTCCTTCCATGACCCTGCCGTCCAAAGGTACCTTTTCCCCCGGCTTCACAACGATCACATCGCCGATGCCGACTTCCTCCGGCGTAACTTTGTACAGCTCGTTCCCGACTTTCAGGTTGGCAAAGTCGGGCCGTATATCCATCAGCGCGGAGATGGATTTGCGGGAACGGTTGACGGCAAGCCGCTGAAACGCCTCGCCGACCTGGTAAAAGAGCATGACGGCAACGCCTTCCGGATATTCGCCAATGGCGAAAGCTCCGATTGTGGCGATGCTCATCAGGAAGTTTTCATCGAATATCTGGCCTTTTGGAATATTTTTCAGCGCCCGAGAAACCACCTCGCCGCCAATCAGCAAATAGCTGAGCAGGAATACGATCAACTCTCCCGGGTATCCGAAATCAAACGCAATGCCTGCGGCAAACAGCGCGGCGCCAATGGAAAGGGCGATACGGTAAGCCCATCTCTTGAGGGTACCGGAAGTCTCCTCCGCAGGTTTTTGATCCGTATAGGAAATGGTAATAGCGGGCTCGATATCCAGCGCGATCTGCGACGCCTGGCGGAGGATGGCGGGCAGGCTCTTTTTATCCACTGCCTCGATGGTCAGCTTTTGGGAAACAAAATCAAGGCTGGCGGACTTCACGCCCGCAATGCGGCCGACCTGCGCTTCGATCTTCTGCGCGCAGTCGCCACAGCACAGCCCCAGCAGATAGAGCGTTTTCCGCCCCGGCTGGGCGATTTCTTTTTCGTTCATGACGACTTCGGGATCGTGCCGTTTTACGATGGCGTCGGCCTGGGCAACCAGGCTGTTAGTTTTTGTATCATCCGCTATTTCCATAGTGAGGATCTTTGACACAAAATCCACCGAGGCGGCGGAAACGCCCTCCAGTTTGCCGACGTCGCGTTCGATTTTAGCGGCGCAGTTGCCGCAGCAAAGGCCTTCCAATAGGAATTCTTTTTTGATTGCAGCTTCCATATCTTCGCCTTTCCGCCCGTCAGGCCTGCATTTCTTTTACAAGAATATCCTCGTCGTGGGTGAGGGCAATGCGTACAATGTCGTTTCCATCAATATCCGTGTCGGCTTCTACATCCAGTATTGCGGTGTCCACGTCGATTTTTGCAGTTTTGACTCCGCTTAAAGAGGCAACGTCCCTCTGGATTTTAGCCGCGCAGTTGCCGCAGCAGAGCCCTTCCAGAATAAACTGTTTTTTGACGCTTTCCATACTTCATTCTCCTTTTAAATATTATTGGTTGAACAATTGAGTTATCATTCAACTGTTTGGGTAAAAATAAAGTCCTTTTCGGCACCCATGCTTCACTTTTCGCAAACATGGAGCAACCCCTGGTCAAATATTGTCTTTACATGATCGTCCGCGAGAGAATAATAGACAACCTTTCCGTCCCTCCGGTAATTGACCAGTTTGGACTGCTTGAGCACCCTAAGCTGATGCGAGATCGCGGATTTCGTCATGCCCAGCAGCACGGCGATATCGCATACGCACATCTCGGCGCGGAACAGGGCGCAAAGGATTTTGACCCGTGTCGAATCGCCGAATACCTTGAACAAATCCGCAAGATCGATCAGGTTATCTTCATCCGGCATATACTCCCGGACATCGTTGACGACATCCTCGTGTATAATGTTGCAATCGCACCGATCGACATCCGAAAAATATGGGGTCATGTCGCTCTCCTTAAGTTAAATAGTTGAGTATTCCTTCAACTGTTTTCATTATATGCTCGAATACTATGAAAAGTCAACCCCGTTTTTAACATTCAAAACCCTTCCTGTTTGCATATTCTGCAAGCAGAAGGGGTTTTGCGGACGCTTCAGCCCTGCAGAGCCTGGTGGCGAAACAGGCGTTCTGCCTCTGTAAATACAAAACCTAACTTAATCATTCGGCCCAGCATGCAAAGATAATGCGTGTTGGGCCGTTATATTTGCAAAAGCATCCTTAAGAATCAGGACAATTTATAGCGGATAATAGATCACCATGCTTGCCCGTGCCAACTCACCGGATTTATTGGAATAAGAATGCGGCCTGTCCGCCATAAATCGAATGGAGTCGCCTGTCTTTATTTCATACTCCTTCTCATCCACCTGGATGATTAAGACACCTTCGTACACCGTAATGAATTCCTGGGTCTTTTCACCATGCGGATTGGAAGAGAACGAACTGTCTTTTTTTAATTCTATCGTGTATACTTCAAATCTTCTTCCGTCTTCAGAAGGAAAAATGGAGTATACCCGATATCTCCCATCGTCCTCAACCTGTGGCTCGATATCCGCTCTTGGGACAAGGAAAGTATCCGGCTGGGGCATATTGATGATAGATGTATAAGGGATTTTCAAACCCGACGCGATTTTCCATATGGTCTTGATCGTAGGGCTGGATTCCCCTGCCTCAATTTGCCGCAGCATCGCTTTGCTGACCCCTGTCATATCAGCCACTCTATCCAGGCTTAATTTCATTTCTTCCCGGATTCGTTTCAGATTATTTGCGACAATTTGATTCAAATCTTTCAAGAAGGCAACCCCCTTGCAATTTGTTACGCAGTACAATATAATATACCAATTAGTATGTTATAACATACATTCCAATATGCTATAACGCGCAGTGGATGAGAGTATTATACCATATTGTTTATTTAGAAAAGATACGGCATCGAGGGCAAACATGTTTAGAGGAACATCAAACGATATAAAAGAGGGAATTCTCGCCGCTCTTCCGCTGACTTTTGGCTTTTTCCCGGTGGCGATGGCCTTTGGTCTTCTCTCAAAAAATATTGATATTTCATTCCAAGACAATTTTCTGTTTTCGGCGGTGGTTTATGCCGGGGCCAGCCAATTTATGGCGTTGGATATGATAAAGGAAGGCATTTCGATAGGGAGTATCATACTTGCCACATTTCTGCTGAATTTGCGGCATTTGATCATGAGCGCTTCCTTGTCGGTCAAACTGCAGGCAATTAAAAAGCGTTGGCTGTTTATCCTCGCTTTTGGCATCACCGATGAATCTTTTTCTGTGATCTCCTTAAAAAGCAGAGAATTGAACGTTCCTTTTCTACTGGCGCTGCAAATTGTGCCATATTTCGCTTGGGTAACGGGTACGGTTGTAGGGTATCTTGCCGGTACCCTGCTTCCTGAGGTCGTCCAACTCAGCCTGGGGATAGGCCTTTATGCCATGTTTATGGCGTTATTGGCGCCCGAGATCAGGAAATCTCTTTCCGTTTTGTTTTTAGCGATCCTGTCCGCAGTTCTGTATATCGCGCTGTCATGTTTTAATCTCCTGCCGTCCTCGTGGTGTTTTATTGCCGCTGTCGTACTTGCGGCGGGGATTGGCGCACTCTTTATAAAAGACGGAGAGTAGCATGAAAAACTATTTATTCTTAACCCTGGGTATGATGGGCGTAACGTATTTGCCCAGGTTGCTGCCACTGCTGATTATGGCTGGAAAGCCCCTTCCTCTTCCGTTAAAGAGGTTCCTGCAATATATCCCATACACGGCGTTAAGCGCCCTGATCATACGCGGGGTCATGCAAGCCACTCCCGATATGATGCTGGCGACCATAGCCGGTCTCGCCGCGGCGGGCATATGCTCATGGTTGAAAGGTAGTTTGGTATTATCCGTGCTGATTTCCATTGTTACGGTATTTGTTATTCTTCAATTTTAGCCATCATGAACGATTCAGGGCTAACCGCTCAAAAGGTGGCAAATTGTTCCCTTCGATAACATTCAAAACCCCTCCTGTTTGCATATTCTGCAAGCAGGAGGGGTTTTTATGTTGTGTGAACTTTCCGGCCAGGAGCTCACGCTTCTTGCCGCCATAATCGCAGTTGAGATCGCCCGCTGTGTGCCGGAAGAGGAAATAGCGTTACTTGGAGCTTTGTATACGGTACTGGGAGATCAGCTTGCGCTCATCGCGGCCGCAGGGTGTGATAATAACTCGGACGATAAAAAATCGAACGGCAATAAATGCAAATAGAGGATCAAGCCGTGATCCATGAAATACCCACGGTACCCGCGCCAAGGTGGATGCCTAAGACTGGCCCAAGTTTTGCGACATGTACGGGCGCTTCCGGAAAGCGCCGCAGCACTGCCTGGTAGAGTGGTTCCACGCTTTCGCGTTCCCCCAGATGATGGACGACGATCTCCTTCGCGTTCTGCGGAACGCGGCTTATGAGCGCTTTCACACGTTCCGCGGTACCGCGGGCCGTGCCGCGCGCCACAATCGTACCCTTGATGCACATCAGCACCGGGCGGATATTCAATACCGTGCCTACGGACTGCGGCACCACGCCGAGCCTGCCGCTTCTTCGCAGCGCCGCCATATCGTTGACGGAAAATACGATGCCTGTCTTATCCCGCAGGGCTTCCAGCTTTTCCGCCGTTTCCTGCAGGGAGCCGCCCGCATTGATCAAATCGCGCGCCGCTTTTGCAAGCAGCCACAGCCCGCCGGAGGTGGAAAGCGAGTCCACCACCGCGATATGCGCGCGGTCCACCTCGCGTGCGGCGATACATGCGCTCGAATAGGTGCCGCTCAACCTGGAAGAAATAGCGATGCAAAGGACCTCCATATCCTTTTGGCGCAGCTCCTCAAACACCTGCACAAAGGAGGAAACCGGCGGCTGCGAGGTCTTGCATGCTTCCGGCTCGCGGAAGATGCGCGCTTCAAAATCTCCGTTTTCGTCGCCATAGCCCTCGAAGTATGTCCTGCCGTTGACGCTGTACTGATCGGATACGATGGATACCCCCAGACGTTCGGCCTCCTCCCTTGTAATGGAGATGGTACTGTCTGTTACGATGGCGATCATGCTCCGCTTCCCCCTATGTTTCGAAATCTTGCGTACCGTTCCTGCGCCAGAAGCTGCCCGTCCTTCGCTTTGAGCGCGCAAAATGTACTATACAGCGTCGCCTTGAGCTCTTCAAACATCGCCGCACCTTCGGGCACGATGCGCTCAATGACGTTTAACCCGTATAAATCCTCCGCCGTCAGCTTCAGGCTCTCCGCGGCTTCCTTTGTTTTGCCCGGGTCCTTCCAAAGTATGCTTGCGCAGCCTTCGGGCGTGATGACGGAATACACGGCGTTTTCCAGCATCCATACCTCGTTGGCGACCGCAAGCGCCAACGCCCCGCCGCTCCCGCCTTCGCCGATCAGCACGGAAAGTACGGGCACTTTCAACCACATCATCTCCATGAGGTTTTCGGCAATGGCCTGGCCCTGCCCGCGCTCTTCCGCTTCTATGCCGCAGTACGCGCCCGCGGTATCCACAAAGCAGAGGATGGGACGGTTGAACTTTTCCGCGAGCTTCATCTGCCGCAGCGCCTTCCTATACCCTTCCGGGTGGGCGGAGCCGAAATTGCGGGAAAGCTTCTCCTTGGTGTCATGCCCCTTCTCCAAGGCAATGACTGTGACGGGTAAATCATTTAGGTACCCAAGCCCGGCAACAATTGCACGGTCGTCCCCAAAGCGCCTGTCCCCGTGCAGTTCCACAAAACCGTCTATGACGGCGTTGATAAAGTCAAATCCCGTAGGCCTGCCGTTGGCGCGGGCCGTTTGGAGTTTTTCAAGCGCGCTCATACGGCAGCCTCCTTTTGGTGGAGCTTTAAGATATGCAAAAGCGTCTGCCTTAACTCTTTGCGCTCCACAATGCCGTCCACAAAGCCCTTTTCCAGCAGGAATTCCGCGCGCTGGAAGCCTTCGGGCAGCTTTTGGCGTATGGTCTGCTCAATGACGCGGGGCCCCGCAAAGCCGATGAGCGCCTTGGGCTCGGATAGTATGATATCCGCCTGCATGGCAAAGCTCGCGGTCACGCCGCCCGTTGTGGGGTCGGTCAGCACGCAGATGTAGAGGTTGCCGCCGTCACCATGCAGCTTGACAGCACCGCTGGTCTTGGCCATCTGCATGAGGGAGAGTATTCCCTCCTGCATGCGCGCGCCGCCGGAAACCGTAAAGCCGATGACGGGCAGCCCTTTTTGCGCCGCAAGTTCAAATAATAGCGCGACCTTCTCGCCAAGCGCCGTGCCCATGGAGCCAAGCATGAAGCCGGGTTCCATAACAAAAAGGGCGACCGGAATCCCGCCGATACGCGCGGTGCCGCAGATAACGGCCTCCTCTTCCCCGCTTTCCTCCCTGGCCTTACTGAGCTTCCCCTCATAGCCCGGAAAGCGCAGCGGGTCATTGGAAACGAAGCCCGTAAAGGCTTCTTCAAACGAGCCCCGGTCGCATACCAAATCGATGCGCTCCCGCGCGCGCAGCCTGGAATATGCGCCGCAGCACGGGCAGACCTTGTGGTTATTGACGAGCTCGCTTTGAAACAGCGTGGCGTTGCAGCAGCCGCATTTGACGCAGAGTTCGTCTGGAATTGCGGGCTTTTTCGCTTCCTTTGCGGGTTCGTCGGTTTCAAGCGGGTTCTTTGGCCTTTTAAACAAACTTTTTTTAAGCATGCGCTACCCCCTGTTCGCCATAAAGTCGGTGGTGTAGACGCCCGTCTGGAAACGCTCGTCAAGCAATATCTCCATCTGCAGCTCGCTGTTGTGGGAAACGCCTTCAATCACAAGCTCGCACAGGGCGGCCTGCATCTTGCGGATGGCTTCCTCCCGTGTTTTCGCATGGACAATGAGCTTGGCGATCATGCTGTCGTAATAGGGCGGCACCGCATAATCCTGATACAGCGCCGTATCAAAGCGTACCCATGGGCCGCCGGGGATGTGCAGAAGCGTTATCTTGCCGCAGGATGGCCTGTAATTGTGTACGGGGTCTTCCGCGTTGATGCGGCACTCAATGGCGCAGCCAGAAAGCCTGATATCCGCCTGCGTAAACTGCAGCGGCAGCCCTGCCGCTATCCGGATCTGCCATTTGACAAGGTCTATGCCCGTGACCATTTCCGTGACCGGATGCTCCACCTGAAGGCGGGTATTCATTTCCATAAAATAATAATTTCCGTCCCGGTCAAGGAGGTATTCGATTGTCCCGGCGTTTTCGTACCCTGCCGTCTTCGCCGCGCGCACGGAGGTTTCCATCATTTTGGCGCGAAGTGTTTCATCCACCGCGGGAGAGGGACTCTCCTCTATCAGTTTCTGGTTCTTTCGCTGCACGGAGCATTCCCGCTCGCCAAGGCACACGGCGTTGCCATGCTTGTCGCAGATCAATTGCATCTCCACATGCTTGACGGGCAACAGGTATTTTTCGAGATACACCGCCCCGTCCCCAAACGCGCTTTCCGCTTCCTGGGACGCGGCGTAGAACTCCTTTTCAAAATGCTCCTTTTTCTCCACCAGCCGGATTCCGCGCCCGCCGCCGCCTGCGCGCGCTTTGATCAAAAGCGGATAGCCGACGCGCTCCGCCTCTTTTTGCGCCTCTTCCAGGGAGCCAAGCACTTCGCTTCCGGGAATGACGGGCACGCCCGCCGCGATCATGGTCTGCCGGGCGGCGTTTTTATCCCCCATTTTTGAAATGACTTCGGCGGAAGGCCCTATAAACGCGATGCCGCAGGAAGCGCAAAGCTCTGCAAACCTCGCGTTTTCGGAAAGCAGGCCGTAGCCGGGATGTATGGCCTCCGCCCCCGTAACGACTGCGGCGGAGAGTATGGCGGACATGTTCAAATAGCTGTCCTTCGCGCGCGGCGCGCCGATGCAGATGCTCTCATCCGCAAGGTTGACATGCAGGGCATCCCGGTCCGCCTCCGAAAACACGGCGACGGTGGAAATGCCCATCTCCTTGCAGGCGCGGATGATGCGCACGGCGATCTCTCCGCGGTTGGCGATCAATATTTTTGTAAACAAGCTTTCACTCCCCTTGCTTTTCCAGCATAAAGGAGAACTCCGCGCTTACCGCGACCTCGCCGGAAACAGTGCCCGTCGCCTCCGCAAAATAGAAGGGCGCTTTTTCCTTGACGAGCACGCTTTCAATTTCTATGGTATCCCCCGGCACCACCTTGCGCTTGAAGCGCACGCGGTTGAGGCCCGTAAAATACGGCGTCGAGCCCTTGATTTTTGACGCGACCAGCACGCAGGACGCCTGCGCCAATATCTCGCATTGAATGACGCCCGGCACCACGGGGTTGCCCGGGAAATGACCCTGCAAAAACCATTCGTCCCCGCGCACATGGTAGCTTCCCCTAGACTGTGTATCGGAAATGAGTTCCGCTTCATCCACCAGCAGCATGGGCTCCCTGTGCGGGAGTATTGTCCTGAGTTCTTTCCTTTCCATATCCGTCGCCCCCTGTTAAAACACCTTAAAGAGGATTTGCGCGTATTCCACCACCTGGCCGTTTTCCACGCAGACGTCCACGATTTCGCCATCCACCTCGGCGGTGATCTCGTTCATGAGCTTCATCGCCTCGATAATGCACAGCACATCCCCCTTCTTGACCTTGGAACCCACCGAAACGAAGGGTTTTGCGTCAGGCGAGGATGCAGAATAATACACGCCCACCATAGGGGATTTGATTTCTATAATATTGTTGAAATCTACCGCGCCGTCCGGGGCTTTGATGGCCACTGCCGGAGCTTCCTGCTGCTGGGGCTTATAAACGGGTAAGTCCTGCGCCTGCTGGGGAGCGGGGCTCTTTTCCAGATGGATCTTGGTGTCCGCTTCCGAAACCTCCAACACCGTCAGGTTGGAGTGTTCCAGAAGCCTCACCAGCTCCCTGATGTTCTTTAAGTTCATAGCTGTTCCTCCGGTTTTTTGAGCGCGATGCAGGCGTTGTGCCCGCCAAAGCCCAAAGAGAGCGAAAGCGCATACTTCGGGTCGGCTTTGCGCGCAACGTTGGGCACAATATCCAGGTCGCACGCCTCATCCGGCTCCTTGTACCCGATGGTGGGCGGCACAATGCCCGTATTGAGCGCCATGACGGAGGCAATCGCCTCCACGGCGCCAGCTGCGCCCAGCATATGCCCCGTCATGGATTTCGTGGAGCTTACTACAACGTCTTTCGCATATTCCTCCAGCGCCAGCTTGATGGCCAGCGTTTCCGCCTTGTCGTTGAGCGGAGTGCTTGTGCCGTGCGCGTTGATGTAGAGATGCTTTGTGTCCTCCGGCTTTAAGCCCGCCTCCTGCAGACTTTGACGAATCGCCTGTGCCGCGGCTAACGACTCAGGGTGCGGCGCCGTGACATGGTACGCGTCGCACGTATTGCCGTAGCCCACGACCTCGGCATAGATATGCGCGCCGCGCGCTTTCGCGTGTTCGTACTCCTCAACCACCAGAACGCCCGCGCCTTCACCCATGACAAAGCCATCCCTGCGCTTGTCAAAGGGGATGGAGCTGTCCAAGGGATCGTTTCGGGTGGAAAGGGCCATGCAATTACTAAACCCGGCGACGCCCAGAGGGTTCAGCGCCGCTTCGGCGCCCCCCGCCAAAATAGCGTCCGCATACCCGTGCTTGATGGCGCGAAACGCCTCGCCGATTGCGTTGGAAGACGTAGCGCAGGCGGTCACTGTCGGCAGAGTGGGACCCATGGCGTGGTACCGCATGGCGATGTTGCCCGCGGCAATGTTCGCGATCATCATCGGGATAAAGTGCGGGGAAACGCGGCGCGGGCCCTGCTCAAAAAGTTTCTGGCACTCGTTTATAAAGGTTTCCATGCCGCCGATGCCGGAGCCGACGTAAACGCCGAAGCGGAACGGATCCTCTACCGTAAGCCCGCTTTGCTCCATGGCCTGTGCCGCCGCCGCAATGGCGTACTGGGCATAGAGGTCGGTCTTTCTCGCCTCGCCCTTCTCCATGTACTGCATCGGGTCAAAGCCCTTGACTTCCCCTGCGATCTTCACCTTAAGCGGTTCCGTATCGAATTTTGTAATGAAATCGATGCCGCACACGCCATTGGAAAGACTGTTCCAAAACGCGTCCAGCGTGTTGCCGACGGGGGAAATGACCCCCATACCGGTAATAACGACTCTTTTCATACTTGCTCCTCCAATTAAATTGCGGGAAGCGAATTTAGTTAGTTTTTAGTAATCTACATGGCCAGGCCGCCATCCACGCGGATGACTTCCCCGGTGATGTACGCGGCGCCTGGGCTTGCCAAGAACGCCACAAGATTGGCGACGTCCTCCGCTTTACCCATTCGTTTTAACGGGATGGCGTCGAGCAGCGCCTGCTGCACCTGCCCGGAAAGCGCACCGGTCATATCCGTCTCAATAAACCCGGGAGCCACGGCGTTGCAGGTGATGTTGCGGCCGGCAAGCTCCTTGGCGACGGATTTTGTCATGCCTACTAGGCCCGCCTTGGCGGCTGCATAATTGACCTGGCCCGCGTTGCCCATCAACCCGGCGACGGAAGAAATATTGATGATTCTTCCGCTGCGCTTTTTGATAAAGTGCGGCACGATATGCTTTATGGTGTTGTACGCACCCTTTAAATTGGTATCCAGCACCGCGTCATAGTCCGCTTCCTTCATGGTCAAAAGCAGTCCGTCCCGCGTGATGCCCGCGTTGTTCACTAAGATATCGATTGACCCGAACGCGGACAATGCCGAGGCAATCAGTTCTTTTACGGCTGCGTGGTCCGCCACGTCGCATTGGAAGCTTTCCGCTTTCACGCCCAACGCGCGCACTTCTTCCACCGCTTCGGCTGCGGCAGCGGCGTTTCCCGCATATACAAGCGCGACGTCCGCGCCCTGCTTTGCAAGCGCAAGCGCGATGGCGCGGCCAATGCCGCGGGATGCGCCCGTGACGAGCGCGGTCTTGCCTTTTAGCATGCAGTTCCTCCTTTGAGCGACTGTATGGTTTCCTGTAAGCTCGCCTCGTCCTGCACGTTATGTGTTCTAGCCTCGGGCAGTATCTTTTTGACAAGGCCTGTCAGCGTTTTCCCGGGGCCGACCTCCACAAACGTATCGATCCCGGCCTCCGCCATAAACCGTATGGATTGCTCAAAGCGCACAGGTTCGGCGATCTGCTGTGCTAACAGGTTGGCATAGGGCGGAGCGTAGGGCGAAGCCGTCGCATTGGCGTATACGGGGCAGGAGGGAGTTTGAAAAGAAAAATCGGATAATAGCTGAAAAAATTCCTCCGCCGCTTCCGCCATATAGGGGGAATGGAACGCGCCGTTCACCGCAAGGGGCATTGCCCTGCCTCCCGCAGCCTGCGCCGCCACGCAAAACGCGCTAAGCGCACCCTGTTCGCCCGCCACCACCAACTGTCCGGGGCAATTATAATTGACCGGGTACACGCCCGGATGGGAAACGCACAGTGACTCCACCTGCTCGTTTGTGAGCTTTAAAACCGCCGCCATGCCGCCGCTTGTCTGTTCCGCTGCCCGCTGCATCGTTTCCGCGCGCCTGCACACCAGACGGAACCCGTCCGCATGGGAGAACGCCCCGGCGTATGTGAGCGCCGCGACCTCGCCCAGGGAAAACCCGCATATGGCCTCGGGAACGACGCCCGCCTCCTGCAACGCACAGGCCGCCGCCAGGTCCACCGAAAATACACAGGGCTGCGTGTTCGCCGTCCGGCCCAATTCCTCTTTTGTGCCTGTAAAGCACTGGGCGCTTGTGCCGGGGCGGAAACTGTCCGCCACATCAAACACGGCGCGGGCAGCTTTGGAGCTTTTATAAAGCGCCTCCCCCATGCCAGGATACTGCGCGCCCTGCCCCGCGAACAAAAAGGCTATTGCACCCATTTGCAGGCTCCTTTGAGCAATGCTTCCGCTTCGTCAATCAGCTCACGGATGATGTCGCATGCGGGCTGCTCCTTGGTTACCATAGCGGCAGACTGTCCCGCCATGACGCTGCCGTTCTTCATATCACCTTCACGGGCCGCCAAACGCAAAGCACCGGCGCCATATTTCTCCAGTTCCTCGTTGGGAATGGCGCTGTCATATTCGCGGCGAATGAATTCGCGCATGAACTGGTTTTTGATGGCGCGCACAGGGTGCCCCAGGCGCTTGCCCGCCATAGCGGTATCGATATCCTTGGCCTGCAGGATGCGATCCTTATAGTTTTGGTGTATGGTGCACTCGTTGGCCACAAGGAACCTCGTTCCAACCTGTACGCCCACCGCGCCCAGCATGAACGCAGCAGCCACTCCCCTGCCGTCCGCAATACCGCCAGCGGCGATGACAGGAACGTCCACTACATCGCACACCTGGGGAACAAGCACCATGGTGGTGAGATCCCCTACATGGCCGCCGCTTTCCCCGCCTTCCGCGATCACGGCACTTGCTCCGCTGCGCACAACAAGCTTCGCCACGGCGGTGGAAGGCACCACGGGAATCACCTTGATGCCAGCGTCGATCCACGCGCCCATAAACCGCGAAGGGTTGCCGGCACCGGTCGCTACCACCGGCACGCGCTCCTCAATCACTACCTTTGCCACTTCTTCCACATGCGGGCTCATTAGCATGATATTCACGCCAAAGGGCTTCGCGGTGCGGGCGCGCGTGTTGCGAATCTCATTGCGCACCCATTCCGCATCCGCGTTCATGGCGGAAACGATGCCAAGGCCGCCCGCGTTGCTGACGGCGGAAGCCAAGGAAGCATCCGATACCCAGGCCATGCCGCCCTGCAGCACAGGGTAATCTATGCCCAGAAGGCCGCACAGCGGGGTCTTCATGCATTGTTCTCCTTGGCCTTCAATTGTTCTTCGATGGCTTCGACGAGCCCCTGCACGGTACGCATAGATTCGGTCAGCTCCAGCTGGATGGAAAACTCCTCCTCCACGCTCATGGCAAGTTCCACACGGTCGAGAGAATCGAGCCCCAGCTCCTCAAACGTGGTGTCCGGCGTGATGCCTTCCGCCTCGACGTCCTTGTAGTTCTTGAGAATTTTTGCGATTTTTTCTAAGATCATACCTATAATGCCTCCTGAAATTATTTATTGCCCTTTGCACCAGCGCAGGACGCAGGCCCCGGTTGTGAAGCCCCCTCCAAATGCGCTTAAGGCCAGATATTCGCCTTTTTTGAATGTTCCCGCGCGGCTGAGTTCATCCATCAGCACCGGAATGCTCGCGGCGGAGGTGTTGCCAAACCGCGCGATATTCATATGGTATCGGTCCGCCGGGATATTAAGCCGCCCTTTTGCCGCCTCGATAATGCGGCTGTTCGCCTGGTGCGGCAGCACATGATGAACCTGCTCCTGCTTTAATCCCGCCGCGGATATAACGGCTGATAGATCCTGGCAGATGGAGGCGACAGCGAACTTATATACCTCCTGCCCGTTCATATACACATACGGGTCGCGCCGCGGCTGATTGGAAAACGGGCTGTTGCCCTGTACGTTGGGGATGAAAAGATGCTCGTCGTTTCCGCTTGCCGTCACCTTTAAGGAAAGAAGGTCCTCTCCCTCCCCTAAGATCACCGCGCCCGCCGCGTCCCCGAACAGCACGCAAGTCGCCCGGTCCGCCCAGTCCGCCATTTTGGTCATGGCCTCCGCCGCCACGACCAGTACCTTCTTCACACGTTTTCTTGCGAAGTAGCCGTCCGCGACATCAAGTGCATACAAAAAGCCCGAGCATGCGGCGTTAATGTCCATCGCAGGGCAAGTCGCCCCCAGCTCCTTTTGCAGCATGCAGGCCATCGTGGGGGTGATGTAATCGTTGCGGATGGTGGCGCAGAGTATCAGATCCAATTCGTTTGAGCTTACGCCCGCGTCGTCAAGCGCGCGCCTTGCAGCTAAAAGCGCGATATCGACCAATGTTTCATCGGTCAGCACGCGCCGTTCCTGTACGCCCGTGCGGGTACGTATCCACTCGTCCGAGGTGTCCACCATGGTGGAAAGCTCCTCATTTGTCACAACGCGTTTGGGGTGCGCGCTGCCGGTCCCGAGTATTGAAAAACTCATTTATGCCTCCGCAGTGTTGATCTTGCCCTTGAAGAACGCGTTGAGCTTCATGACGCCCTTCATCAGCGCATGCTTCTCCTCCTCGTTCATTTCACGCAGAACGTTTCTTACCATATTTTCATGGAAGTAGCGGTGGGCGGCGTCCGCCTTCTTGCCGCTTTTAGTCAGCTTGACATAGACGGTCCGGCTGTCCGCCGCCCCGCGCACCTTTTCCACATAGCCTTTTGCAGCAAGCTTGTTGATCGCCACCGTCACCGAAGGCAGCGTAATGCGCATATCCTCCGCGATAGAGCTGATGGTTCTCCCGCTTTCCTGGAACTTGCCCACGGATTCAATCAGATGCAGCTCGCCGATGGTAAGGTTCATCACGCTGCTTTCGAGCGTCTTCTCTTCCACCTTGAGGATATTGCGGAACGTATCTACGAACAGTTCGTTCAGGTGCGCCGAAAACTCATCCAAGCGTTTGACCCTCCCCACGATACTTAGATTGACTAACTAATAATAATTCGCTCCATGCTATGTTGTCAAGCGGCATAACATGCCACAACTGCGCGGGCTTTGTTGAACCGGCGCCGTTTTTATGACGTGCAAGCACAAAAAGCGGGCGTTCAGTTTTATCTGAACGCCCGCCTTTTGAAACGGCAGCGGTAGTCTATTTGATGCCCGAAAGCGCGATATACTGCGAGATTTCCGAGGGATCGTCCAATACCTCCACGCGCAGGTCCACCTGCAGCGTCTCGCCGGGTCCGACATATTGCAGCTCGCCTTTTTCCCGCGCCTCCGGGCGGGACTGCACGCCGGACGTCGTGGGCTCGAGCCCCAGCGCATAATCGCCCGCGCGCATGCACTTCCATTCGCAAAGCACCGGGCACTGCGCGGGGTTGTAGTGGATCACGACAGCTAAGCCCATCTTTTCGTTGTGCAGCATGGCAAACTGGCCGCCCGCGCCGCCGCTGTGGAAGTAGCACTGCTCCTCGCGGCCGACTTCCGGTGCGATCATGAGCTGATGCCGGTCGATTTCCTGCGCGGCAAAGGGCGTGCGCGGTATTACGGTATCGGTGCTGAAATACGCCTTCGCGCCCGCGTCCAGCATGGGATAGCCGAAATTGAAGTGGTACAGGTTCATGACGGGCTGTTCCTCAAACCCGCAGTTCTCTATGGTATCCGCAAAACGGATGACGTTCGCCTCGGTCTCTATCGTCATACTGCGGTGCAGGTAGACGTTTTCCCCGAACACGCGCGCCTGCCGCATGGAACCGGAAACGCGGAGCACCGCGTCCTCGCCTTCATAGGCAAGCTCCTTGTTGACATATTCGGCGGGGATGTTGGAAAGCGGGCCGTGCAGGCCGTAGGCGCGGCCTTGCTCTTCAAAGGAGGGCCCGGCGTACGTAATGCCGCAGTTGGTTAAAAAACCGCCGGTAAAATTCTTCAGAAATCCGTAATCGCCGTCCTCGGTATAGAATTCCGGCCCCGCAAGCCCTGCCTTGGAAACAAAGCCGAGGTTGACGCCGCGGTAAGAAAGAAAGGGGATATCCATGCCCCGGTCAGGCAGCACGGTCAATTCAAGGCCCTTGCCGTTTTTGATATCGATTGCGCGAAGCCCCTTCGCGCGGCCGTCCTGCAGCGTGTAGGCCTTCATGCCCAGCAAGGCGGAGAGGTCGTTTGCGGATTTGAGCAGTTCGTATTTTTCGTTTCTTTTCATTCTGGACTCCTTATCAGATATTGCGAGGCTGCGAATGGGGTGAAAGCGCTCGGGTGCCAACCCCGCAGCTAACCAACTAGTTTTCTTCCGGCAGCCGCCGTACCGATTCCCGCTCCACCAGCCGCGGTTCAAACAGATACCCTCCGGCAAACGTGGGTTCCGCAATCATTTCCAGCAGCTGCTGCGCCGCAAGTTCACCCAATGCCTGCCCCGGATGCATAACGGAGGTAAGCGCCGGAACGCATACCGTGGCGAGATTGGAGTCGTCGTAGCCTATGACGGATACGTCCCTTGGAATCTGCCTGCCGCTTTGGCGCAGCTGCTCGATCAGTGCAAGCGCCACCTGGTCGTTGTAGCAGAAAACCGCGGTGCACGGGGATATGCGGGCAAGCAATTGCGGGTCCTTCATGGCGAATATCGTTTCCCGGTCCTCGGTGGAATACCAATAGATGTGCTCCTCGTTCTGTAACAGGTCGTGCTCGGAGAGCGCCTTCATGAACCCCTGATACCGCAGATGCCCCTGGTGATCGTCGTGCTTGAATATGCCTCCTATGCGTTTATGCCCCATCTGAATAAAGTGCATGCACGCAAGGTAGCCGCCCTTACTGTCGTCCACTGCGACATAGGGCAGCGCAAGCCCTTTTACATATGCGTTTACCTGCAAAACGGGGATTCCCCTGCGCAGAAACTCCTGATAATACGCCGCGTTCACATGGGGCAGGGCGCTCTTTACAGGCTCCACCAGCACGCCGTCCACATCCTTTTCCAGCATGGCGCGCAGGTGCTT
>JAEYHP010000091.1 GCA_023409435.1 Bacillota bacterium
AGCGTATGCATGACGAAAAAGGTAGGGCTGGCGCTTGGCTCCGGCAGCGTCAAAGGAGTCGCGCATATCGGCGTCATACAGGCGCTGGAAGAGAACGGGGTGCCCATCGACTTGGTGGCGGGCTCAAGCGCGGGCGCAATCGTGGGGTCGATCTATTCCGTAGGAACGGACCTTGCGCTTTTGGGCAGATATTTTGAAGCCATCAACAGCCGCGATTTTATGGATATGACGGTGCCGCGCAACGGAAAAGGCGGCCTTGTCAAAGGCAACCGCATGCAGGAAATGGTGCGGATATTCACGCATGACAAGACGTTTCTGGAGACGCGTATTCCGTTTATTTGTATGGCTGTGGATGTGGAGACGGGCGAGCTCTTAGCGTTTCAGAACACGGATAAGAAGCTGCACGAATGCGTGCGCGCAAGCATGTCCATTCCCGGCATATTCACCCCTGTGCGAATGGACGGAAGGTTACTCGTGGACGGCGGCGTATTGGAGCGCGTTCCCTGCATTCCACTGCGGGAAGCGGGCGCGGATGTGGTGATCGGCGTGGACGTCGGGTATCGGGGCGAGGTAAAACGCATAGAGACGCCCACCGCGCGGGCTCTATGCGACCGCTCCCTCGATATTATGATGTGGCATATTACGCGTATTCGTCAGGAAGCGGCAGACATTATGCTTTGCCCCCAGGTGTTGGATCTGATGAAGTGGTTCTCCAACAAGAATACGCACGAAGGCATAGAAGAAGGGCGGCGCGTGGCGGAAGAAGCCATGCCTCGCATACTTGAACTGCTGGAGCAAAACGAAATCCCATTAAGACCTAAAAAGCACAGAACGTTTATATGACGATAGGCGGAATACAAAAATCCCGCTGCGGCGCTTCCTGCTTTGCAATTAAAGCGTATACGTCATGGGCGCGGACGTCGGCTTCCAATACCGCCTGAGCCGATGCTGAGAGGGCTGCGGTATCCGCCCGCCGAACAAGCATGGGCAGCGTGCGCTTGCTGGCGATGGCGGAAACCAGGCTCCGCGCGGTGCGTCGAAAACCCAGCACTCTGAGGTAGAGCGCATCCTCGTCAAACGCGCTTTTCGCAAGTTTGTTTGTAACGCCGAGCATGGCGCAGATACAAATCCGTTTGCAGCGCGCCAGCGTATAGCGCTTGCTTTTGAGAAGTGTCAGGAGTTCGGCGGTTGTCTTTGCCTCGCGTGAGGCGCGGTATAATACGTTTTCAAAGCCTTCCTGCACGTCGGGAAGGCTTTTCATGTCCTCGGCGCTCATCATGCGCAGCGCATAGAGCATGAGAGAATCCGCGTCCGGAAGCGTCACGACGCGATTATCGCCCAGCCTGAAATAGCCGCCCACATACATCGGCATGCCTTCGTAGGCGCTCCTGTTGCGGCTAACTAGCGCCTCGCGTATGGCTGTGGCGCTGGAAAACGCGCCGGAAAGCGCCGTATCGTTGTAGCCAGCGCCCACACGGTGTATGGCCACTGGCTCCGCCTGCGGCGCGTACTGCTGTAAAAACCGGACGTATTCCATGCCCAGTATGCTGTTAGGCGTGCTCAATGCCTTTAAAAGCGAGTTGGGTGCGCCGCAGGCCTCCAAAGCGTCGTAGCGCGCGCGGGGGTAGGACTTGCCCAAAGCAAGCTGCTCTTTTAATGCCTCGCGGAACGCGGGAGGCTCGTGTTTGAGCGCTTCCGCGGCCTTTATCAATTCCTCCGTATCCGGCGTTTCGCTGCCAAAGCACAGATAATCAAGCACGCCGGTGCCCGCAAGCACCCTCACGCCGCCTGCCGCGAACCGCTCCGCGCTCGATACGGCGCATACCGCGGGGAGTTCCAGCACAAGGTCCGCACCCGCAAGGAGCGCCCACTGCGCGCGGGTATACTTATCCGCGATGGCGGGTTCCCCACGCTGCACATAATCGCCGCTCATCACCACAATGATATAATCGCACTTTGTAACCTCGCGCGTTCGTTCCATGTGGTAGACGTGCCCGTTGTGCAAAGGGTTATATTCCGCTATGATGCCTGCGACGTGCATTCGGATATTTCCTTTCATTTATTTTATACATTTTAACATATTTACTGTTTACATATATCAATTTCACGCTTTTCGGTTGAAAAATTATTGGTTTTTTGTTCCGAACATGCAAATAGTATGATATAATTTGCAGGGCATGATCGTAACGGCGCTGCCCTTTTTCGCTGTTGCGTTGCGGGAATAAAACAAGCCAGGCTTATGGAAGGAGCAAAGGTAAACTATGTCACTGATGGATGGGATCAAGGCAAAGGCCAAAAGCGTCAAAAAGCACATTGTACTGCCTGAAGGAACAGAGGAACGCACCATACAGGCGTCCGCCATTATCGTACGGGAGGGCATCGCGGAGGTCACATTGCTTGGGAAGGAAACCAATATCCGCGCTGCGGCGGACAAGCTTCAGGTATCGCTTAACGGCGTAAATATGCTAGACCCTGAAACCTCGCCGGACCTGCCGGACTATATAGAGAAATTCTTCGAACTTCGCAAAGCCAAGGGCGTCACGCACGAACAGGCGGAACGCACCATGCGGGACCCGATGTTCTTCGCGGCGATGATGGTAAAGGAGCGGAAGGCGGACGGCATGGTGGCAGGCGCCCTTTGCACCACAGGGGATACGTTACGGCCCGGGCTTCAGATCGTTAAAATGGCAAAAGGCATTTCTGTTGTATCCAGCTGCTTCATCATGGAAGTTCCAGATAAATCCTACGGTGATAACGGTATTTTAATATTTGCGGATTGCGCCGTCAACCCCAACCCCACGGCGGAACAGTTGGCTGCAATCGCCATATCTTCCGCCGCCACAGGCAAGGCGCTTTGCGCCATGGAGCCCCGCGTCGCCATGCTTTCCTTCTCCACCAAAGGAAGCGCAAAGCATGAGTTGGTGGACAAGGTTGCAGAAGCCACCCGTTTGGTGCGTGAGCTTGCGCCCGCACTCAATGTGGACGGCGAACTCCAGGCGGACGCCGCGTTGGTGGAAAAAGTCGGGCAATTGAAATCCCCCGGAAGCCCCGTCGCAGGGAAAGCGAATGTGCTCGTATTCCCAGACCTGCAGGCGGGCAACATCGGCTACAAGCTTGTGCAGCGCCTTGCGGGAGCGGAGGCTATCGGCCCCGTCTGCCAGGGCTTTGCGCGCCCCATCAACGATCTTTCCCGCGGCTGCAGCGTGGACGATATTGTAAGTGTCGTTGCAATCACGGCTGTTCAGGCGCAGGATCTATAAGGAGGATTACATGAATATTCTGGTTATCAACGCAGGCAGCAGCTCCCTAAAGTACCAGCTGATCAATGTTGCCAGTGGCAGCGTCGTCGCCAAGGGCATCTGCGAGCGCATCGGCATGCCCGAGTCCAAGCTCACCTACAAGCCCACCGGCGGCGAGGCCCAAGTGATCAAGAAGGATATGAAGGACCATACCGACGCCATGCAGATGGTGATGGACGCGCTCATTGACGTTAAGTCCGGCGTGCTCAAGAGCACCAGGGAGATCGCGGCGGTCGGCCACCGGCTGGTGCACGGCGGGGAAAAGTTCACGAAGCCTGCGTTAATTACCGATGAAATGCTTGGCGTACTCGAAGAGCTGACCGAGCTTGCGCCCCTTCATAACCCGGCGAACCTGATGGGCATCCGCGCCTGCAAGGCGCTGATGAAGGACACCCCGATGGTCGGCGTGTTCGATACTTCCTTCCATCAGACCATGCCGGAAAAGGCATATCTCTACGCTTTGCCCTATGAAGCCTATCAGGATATGAAGATCCGCCGTTATGGCTTCCATGGCACTTCCCATAAATACGTATCCCAGCTCGCAGCTGAAAAATTGGGCAAACCCGTTGAGGAAACGAAGATTATCACCTGCCACCTGGGCAACGGTTCGAGCATCGCGGCGGTAAAAGGCGGCAAGAGTGTCGACACCTCCATGGGCTTTACGCCGCTTGAGGGCGTTCCCATGGGCACTCGCTGCGGCGATATCGACCCCGCCATCGTGCTCTACCTGATGGAGCAAAAGGGCTGGGACGCCGCAAAGGTCAATTCCTACCTGAACAAAGAGAGCGGCATGCAGGGGCTTTCCGGCGTTTCTTCGGATTTCCGCGACCTATGGGATGCGGAAGAAGCCGGAAATGCGCGCGCAAAGGCGGCGCTTGAGGTGTTCTGCTACAAGGTCAAGAAATACATCGGCGCGTATGCCGCGGCGATGAACGGCGTGGACGTCATCGTGTTCACCGCGGGCGTGGGCGAAAACGACCGCCCGGTACGCGAATGGGTGCTTTCGGATATGGAATATCTGGGCGTGGAACTTGATAAAGAGATCAACAACACCATCCCGCGCGGCCAGGCAGGCGAACTTTCCAAGCCTACAAGCCGCGTCAAAGTGTACCTGATTCCCACGGACGAGGAAATGGCAATCGCGCGCGAAACCGCATTGATTGCGAATATCCGTTGATTTCGTTTTCTACTATTCTTGAATGAAACCTTTGTGTTATAATGGTACAAACAAAATCGGAGGGACCTTATGAAGCATATTAAGACCATCCAGCAGCCCTGCATCAAGGCGGGTGAGCATACCGGCTGCGGCGAGTGCCAGGCTAGCTGCCAATCCGCCTGCAAGACCAGTTGCACCGTAGCCAACCAGTCCTGCCAGAAGGAAAAGAAATAAGAGTTAATTTCGCAATTAAGCAAGGGGCGGGCGTAAAGCCCGCCCTAATTCCGTTTTCACAGAAGAAGGAGTATCGTTTTTGATTCACGCGTTTTCATTTACAGACCCGCGGGATAACACGGAGCAGTATTTTATATTGGATGTAGAGAGCGGCGCGGTGCATATGGTTGATCACGCCGCGTACTTGGTTGCAGCAGCGATTGAGCAAGGCAATGATGTCGCTTCGATTGACCTTCCCGGGGAAGAAGCGGAAGAGATCTTAGCGGAGTTTTCGGAGCTTCAAAAAGCGGGTATGTTTAATTCTCCCGAACAAACGCCGCCGCCAACACAGGAAACCACCCAGGTAGTAAAAGCCATGTGCCTGCATATTGCGCACGATTGCAACCTCAGGTGCAAATACTGCTTTGCCTCCACCGGGGAGTTCCACGGCGCGCGCATGCTGATGCCGTTTGAAACCGCAAAAGCGGCGCTTGACTTTCTGATCGCCCGTTCCGGCAAAAGAAAGCATCTGGAAGTCGATCTTTTTGGCGGCGAGCCGCTGATGAATTTCGACGTAGTCAAAGAGACCGTCGCCTACGGCAGGGAGCTTGAAAAGAAACACGGCAAGGTAATCCGCTTTACGATGACCACCAACGGCCTGGCTCTTACCGAGGATAAAATAGAATATCTCAACCGCGAGATGCATAATGTCGTGTTGAGCTTGGATGGCCGCCGTGAAATTCACGACGCGTTGCGCCCCACCGTGAACGGCAAGGGTTCGTATGACGCGATACTACCAAAGCTCAAAGCGTTCGTCGCGGCGCGCGGTGAAAAAGAACATTACGTGCGCGGCACGTTTACCAACCTCAACCTCAACTTTGTGGAGGACGTGAAAGCGCTCTATGAAGAAGGCTTCCGGCAAATTTCCATAGAACCCGTCGTGCTTGCAAAAGAAAGCCCGTACGCCATAACAAAAGAGCATTTGCCGCGTATTATGGAAGAGTACGACAATCTGGCAAAATACCTGATCAACAGCCGCAGGGAAGGGAAGTGGTTCAACTTCTTCCACTTCATGCTTGATATGGACAACGGTCCCTGCCTGAAAAAGCGCATTACCGGCTGCGGCGCGGGGACGGAATACGTTGCTGTGACGCCTGACGGGGACATTTACCCCTGCCATCAGTTTGTGGGCGAAGAAGCGTTCAAAATGGGGAACGTACTGGACTGCTCGTTTGACGATAGCCTGCAAAAGCCGTTCCAGGACTGCAACGTGCGAACAAAACCCGCATGCAGGCAGTGCTGGGCAAAATACTTCTGCAGCGGCGGCTGCGCGGCCAACGCATGGAAATATCAGGGCAATATTTCCGTTCCGGATGAGATTGCCTGCGCGCTGGAACGCAAACGGACCGAATGCGCCATAGGCATCCATTCGTTGGAGCGGTAATTCGGGAGGTTCATTATGAAACCTATCGGGCGGATATTCTCCATTCTGCTCGTGTGCCTTTTCCTGTTCGGATGCACGAAAGGGGAGGCTTACAGCGGCGGGCCATCTACCCAACCGGCTGCGTTAAATGCGCAGCGGCTGTTTGTTTCTTTTACGCCGACCCCAGAACGGCCCACCGTGTCCCCGCACAACACACCAACGCCTGCCCCTTCGCCCATACCTACGCCCACCGTTACGCCAAAACCCACTATAACGCCAAACCCGTCTCTTTCTCTGACGGCGGAGGATATAAAACGCCTTGCGCCGACGACAAGCATGACGTTTGAAGAGTTGGTGGGGGACAACGGCGTGTACGAATCGCCCGAGGCATATCCAATTCCCGGCACGTTCCGCATCATCATCGACGTCTATCATCAGGTCGTGCTGGTGTATAAACGCGACAAAAGGGGCGCGTACACCGTGCCCGTGCGCTTTATGGTCTGCTCGACGGGCGCAAAAGAAACGCCTACGCCAAGGGGAACGTTTGCTTCCGGCAGCCATAAGGTACGCTTCGGCCTGTTCGTAAACGACGGCGTCTACGGCCAGTATTGGACGCAGATCACAAAGAAAATCTATTTTCACTCCCTGCTTTATACCAAAAAAGACGCGAACTCCTATACGTCCTCCTACAGCAAGCTCGGGCAGCGCGCCTCGCACGGCTGCGTGCGCCTTCTGGTGCCGGACGCCCGCTGGATCTACTACCACATTGCGCCGGGTACGGAAGTGGAGATCCGCAGGGGATCAAAAGAGGATATCGAAACCGCGTTCATCAAAGAAAACCTGACCCGCCCAAAGTCCCCGAAAAACCGCCCAAAGCTGATCCCTGGGAATATACCGGATACGGATAATTGGAGCAGTACAACCTATTTGAGCAACTATACGCGCGTTGTTGCCTTTAGATAATTGTGGCGCGTTTGTGGCCGCACTTGAAACCGCGCATGCGTTATGACATAATAGGTACGTTGCCCGGCGAACACCCAAAAAGTGTTTTTTTAAGGGCGCGGACA
>JAEYHP010000112.1 GCA_023409435.1 Bacillota bacterium
TGGTGCTCATGCTCCAGGATGAGGAGGAGTGCTACCGCTTTTTTGAGGACATCTGCACCATATCCGAAATCCAGGCGATTGCCCAGCGCCTGGAGGTGGCAAAGCTATTGAAAAGCGGCATCACCTACCAGGAAATTGCCCAGCGGCTTGGCGCTTCCACCGCCACAATCAGCCGCGTGAACCGCTCGCTTACCTATGGTTCCGGCGGGTACAAGCTCCTGCTGGAGCGTCTGGACAAACAGACGGGCGACAAGAAACTTGGAGGATAAGAATGGACGGTCTTTCCCTTTTGGCCGTAAAACAGGAGCTAAACCGGCTGATTGGCGGCAAAGTAGATAAAATCCAGCAGCCGGAACGCGATACCATCATACTCACCATACGGGCGGGGGGCAGCAACGATCGGCTGCTCCTTTGTGCGCATCCGGAAAACGGGCGGGTACAGCTGACCGAGCTCAGTTTTACAAATCCGCCCGAACCGCCCACATTTTGCATGCTGCTTAGAAAACGCCTGACCGGCGGGCGGCTACTTTCGATTGAACAACCCCATCTTGACCGTGTGCTGATATTCTCATTTGAGGCGAGGGACGAGCTGGGGGATACCGTAACCCTGCAGCTTGTCGTGGAGCTGATGGGAAAGTATTCGAATATCTGCTTCCTCAATCAGAACGCGCAGATATTGGACTGCGTACGCCATGTGAGCGCAGGCATGTCCAGCGTGCGCATTCTGCTGCCCGGCGTCATCTATACGCCGCCTCCGGCGCAGGACAAGCTGAATCCGCTCGAAGCGGCCGAGGAAGATTTTTTTGCGGCGCTTGGTGCCCGCGGTGTCGCGCACAAACTGCTTTCCGCTCGGTTTTCCGGGCTTTCGCCGGATTGCGCGCGCCAGATGGCGGCAAGGTGGTCCGGGGAAAATGAGCTGCATGCGGAGACCCTTTCGGAAACCGACCGAAGGTCGTTTGCGCGGTTTCTGTACCGGCTGTATCAGTCGTTTGCGGCGGGGGAGTTCCGGCCCGTGCTTGTGTACAACGAATACAGGGACCCCGTAGCGTTTTACGCGTTCGAACCTTCCTATGCGGAGGATAAACTCGCGTCATTTCCAACGATGGGCGCTGCTTTAGACAGCTATTACGCGCAGCGGGATTTATTGGAGCGGTTCCGCCGCCGCAGCGCATCCCTGCTGCGGACGCTTCATAACCATTTGGAGCGCAATTACAAAAAGCAGGCGGTGTTTGAAACCGCACTCAACCAGAACGAGGACCTGGAGGCGCTTCGCCTCAATGGGGAACTGCTGCTTGCCCACGCGCACCAGCTAAAGCGCGGCATGCAAAACGCAAAGCTCGTCAACTATTACTTGGATCCGCCGCAGGAAACCTTGGTGGAGCTTGACGAAAAGCTATCCCCGCAGGAGAACGCGCAGCGGTATTTCAAGCGCTATCAGAAGGGCAAAGCAGCAAAGACCCTGGCGTTTGAGCAGCTCCAAAAGACGCAGGAGGAAACCGCGTATCTGGAAGGCCAGCTCGATAACCTCAATAAATGCGTGACCGACGTGGAACTGCTTGAGATCCGGGAAGAATTGGTGCGCGAAGGGTATATCAAGCGCGAAAACAGCCGCTTTAAGACGCCAAAGCATGCGCCGTCCAAGCCCATGCGCGTACTTTCTTCCGACGGGATTGAGATATTCATTGGGCGCAACAACCAGCAAAACGACGCGCTGACGCTGCAGTTTGCCCGCGGAGAGGACTTGTGGCTGCATACCAAGAATATCCCCGGCTCGCATGTTATCGTAAGGAGCGAAGGGGAAGTGCCCGAAACCACGCTCAAAGAGGCCGCAATGCTTGCGGCGTATTACAGCAAGGCGCGCGCTTCGGCTTCGGTTCCGGTGGATTACTGCCCGCGGAAGTATGTAAAAAAGCCCTCGGGCGCAAAGCCCGGCATGGTGATTTACACCACCAACCGCACGCTGCATGTCACGCCGGACGAAGCAAATATAAAAAGGCTGGAACAAATTTCAAATTCCTGACACCTTGCCGCGACATGGTGCTATACTATGGACTAGGCGGCGTTATTTGCATAAAGCAGGATAAGGCGGCTTGCTTTTTAAGCGGAGCGCCTTTCTTTTTTTCCGAACAGCAGTGCCAGCAAAAGCGCCGTGGAGACACCCAGCGCGCAGGAAAACAGCAGTGCAAGCCCAGTGAGCGCGTTGACCACATAATACGGCTGTACGGAGGGCGCAAGCGTTTCTGCGGCAGAGGGGAAAAGGGAGAGTATGGCATAGGCGATAAGGCCCGAAACAACGCCGTGCAGAAATCTATAAAAAAGGTACCGAAGCGGTTTGCGGAACGGAACGAACGCCATGGCCTGCACCATGACGCTCAATCCCCCGAAGCCTGTCAGAAACGAGCAAAGCGGCACGGAATATAATAGGGGCAGCCCGGCTTTTGCGATGCGGCTGCATCCGCCCGTCATCTCCATCAGGCCCAACAGAACTCCCTTAGCAGGGGAGTCGCCGGGGCTATTTAAAAACAGGGCGTCGATCGGCCGACTTAAGACGTCCAGTACCTTTAATTGAGTAAGCACCTCGGCCAGCACCAGAAAGAATATGACGCTGCCGCCGACCTTTAAAGTATCCACCATGCCGTCGCCTATCGCGCGGGGCAGCGCATTATAAAAGGGATCGGGCGGCATAAGCTTTGCCCGCCCGGGCGGGGACGGGCAAATGGGCTTTACAAAGCGGATTATAACGCCAAGCAGCAGTGCGCTGCCGTAATAGGAGATTGCGAACGTCCAGAATAGACCTGTATTCTGAAACATGCCGCCTGCCATCGCACCCATGATGAACATGGGGCTGCACAGCGTGCATACGGTGCCCAGCCGCTCCGCCTCCTCATCTGAAATGGCTCCGGAGGCGAGCAGCATGCCGCTTAAACGCGGCCCGGAGGGGTACCCGGAAATGCCGCCTAAAAGGATAATTGGAAAGACATAGTGCGAAACCCGCAGCCTTTTTGAAAGCGGGTAGAACAGATTTGCAAGCAGCTGCATGGCACCGGTCCGTTCAATGAGGGTAGCGCTTGCAAAGAATGGAAATAATGTAGGCAGCAGGATATCCCACCACAGCTGTAATCCCTCCTGTGCAGCGGCCATGGCCGGTTGGGAGAATATAACGAGCAGGATGCAGAATACAAACGCTGCAAATGCGACGAAGCGTTTCATTGTTACCTCCCGCGAGTATGGCTTTTTATCCTTATGAAGGAAGGAGCGTATG
>JAEYHP010000116.1 GCA_023409435.1 Bacillota bacterium
GCGCATGGACGCCCCCATAGGTTCCAGCGTCGCCATCATCGGCTGCGGCTTGGGCATTCTGCATGCCGCGCTTGCAAAGGCGCGCGCCTGCGCCCCCGTCATCGTCATCGGCCGCGGCAAAGCAAGGCTCGAAGCGGCAAAGAAGATGGGCGCGGATTATGTTATCGACATCAATGAAGCGCCGGATCCTGTGGCGGAAGTCAAACGGCTGACCGGCGGCATCGGCGTGGACTTTGTCATCGAATCCGTCGGCACGCCGGAAACCTACGAGCAGGCGTTCAAAATGCTCAGGCGCGGCGGCAAACTCGAAGCGTTCGGTATCGTGGGCGAAGGCCAGACCATACCGCTTGAACCCAAGGAATTTGTCCTGGGCGAAAAGAAGGTCAGCGGCTCCTGCGCGGGTATCGGCAACAACTGGGGCGAGGCGATCACGCTGTTGCAGTACGGCATCATCAAGCCGGAAGTAATGTATTCCATGGCCGTGCCGCTTTCGGAGCTGGAGGATGCGCTCAAAGAGATCCGCGCCAATAAGAGCCTTGTTAAGGTGTTTGTTTGCCCGGAACTCAAGGAACGCGTATACTTCTAAGCCTTGTTTTAAATACCCCATAGGTTTCTTAGGATGGGTGGCCGCTCGCCAATTCGGGCGGGCGGCTATCTGAATACACGGGCATGCCCGAGGGAGCAAGCATGATTTTAACCGTCACACTCAACCCCGCGATGGATCTGCTTTTGTTTGTGGACTCCTTCGCATTCAACACGACAAACCGCGTCACCCGGACCGAACGCTGCATCGGCGGCAAGGGCACGCATATTTCCTATAACCTCGCTGACCTTGGCGTAGCGAACATCGCGACCGGCATCGCCATGGGCCGCACCGGGGAAGAGCTGGTGGGCATACTGGAAGACGCGGGCGTCGCCTGCCGCTTTTATATACCGGAGGATGGCGAGACCCGCACCAATTATGCGCTCATTGATGGAGAGAAAAACTGCACGCTCATCTCCACCAAGGGGCCGGAGCTCACAAAGGAAACGCTCGATGCATTTTTAGCGCTTTACCGGGAACTGCTTTCCGGCGTCGCGTTCGTGGTGATTTCCGGCGACGCTTCGAACTTTACGGACAGCAAGGGCGTATCCCTTCAGGCAGCGTTGTTTGAGATCGCAAAGCAGAATGGCGCGAAGGTGCTGCTGGATGCGAGCGGAAAGAGCCTCACTGAATGCGTCAAGCGCTCCCCTTACCTCATCAAGCCTAACGTACATGAGCTTGCGGAGCTGACAAAGCTGCCCACCAACACGGAGCGGGAGATCATGGCCGCAATCGAAAGCCTCAGCCCGCACCAGATCTCCATCGTTGCGGTTTCCATGGGCGGGGAGGGAAGCCTTGTGCGCTATGGGGCACATTATTATAAGGTAAGCGCGGCTAAGGTGGAGGTGCAGAATACCATAGGCTGCGGGGACGCATACCTTTCCGGTCTCCTCTACGGCATGCAGAACGGCATGACACCGGAAGAAACGCTCCGGTTCGCCGCGGCCTGCGGCGGGGCGGAAGCGGAAAGCGAACGCACGGTCGGCTTGAACAAGGCGCGCGTGCTTGAACTGGTAGATACCATTAACGTACAAAAGGTGGTTTAGTAACATGCAATACATGGCGGAACGCAAAAAACTTTTGGAAATGACAACCGATCTTTGGGAGCGCAGGCTCACCAACGCCGCGGGCGGCAATTTGGCCATGCGTGTGGATGAAAACCGGATGCTTGGGACCCCTTCCTTGATGAGCGAAATCAAGCATTGCCGCTTTGAATTGGAGGAACCCCTGCTGATGGACCTTGACTGCAATGTATTGGAGGGGACCGGCGCCGTCTCACGCGAAAGCCGCATGCACGCGCTGATATTGAAAAATATCCCAGAGGTGAACGGTTCCATACACGCGCATCCGTTCTACACCATGGTGTTTGTCGCAGCCTGCAAGCCGGTGCCGCAGCTGACCGAGGCGACGCTTAAAATGGGCGAGACCGGGCTTGTGCACCAGGCGAAAGCTTACAGCATTGAGCTTGCGGAAAGCGCCTACGAGTATTTTGAGCCCCGCAGGGAACAGCTCAAAAAGACGGGCCTTTGCGCGCTGCTGCCGTATCACGGCACCATCGCGGTGGGCAAAAGCATTGAGCAGGCGTTCAGCGTCGTGGAGCGCGTGGAAGCGGACGCCGTGTGCCACCTGCTTGGCAAGCTGATATAAGGGTGCGCGCCATGAAGACGCGTACCGTAATCCCCTGCGATATCGGCGCTTCCGGCGGCAAGCTGTTTCTGGCGTCTTACGACGGGGAACGGCTGGCGCTTAATGAGCTGCACCGCTTTGTAAATAAGCCCATCTCCTTAAACGGCGCGCTCTACTGGGACATCCTGCACCTAAGCGACGAATTGCAGCAAGGGCTATTAAAGGCCCGCGCGTGCGGCGCTTCCTCGCTTGGCATCGACTCGATGAGCAACGATTATGTGCTGCTGGATAAAACGGGGGCGCTTCTTGAGTTGCCGCATACCTACCGCGACCCGCGCACATTGGGCATGGTGGAGCGTATGGAGCAGTATATCTCTGCAAAGGAACTCTACCGGCTCACGGGGCTGCAGTTCAACCGTATGAACACGCTCTACCAATGGCTGCACATGTGCTGCGACCGGCCGGAAGTGCTATCCATAGCGAAGAGCGCGCTGTTTTTGCCGGATGCGCTCAACTATTTTCTTACCGGGGAAATGCGCACCGAATATACACTGGCGAGCGTTTCGCAGGCGTACGCGCCAAAAGAAAAGGCCTGGGCGTATCCGTTGCTCAACAAGATCGGCTTCCCGACGGATTTGCTTCAGCCCATCGTACCTTCCGGCACGGAAATCGGGCGTCTGAAGCAATCGGGGGAGGCGTTGCCCGTGTTCGCCGTGGGTGGGCACGATACGGCTTCCGCTGTGGCCGCGGTGCCGGGAAGAGCTGGACGCTTTGCCTACATCAGCAGCGGCACATGGTCCATTGTGGGCACGGAGTGCGAAAGCCCGTTGATCAACGCCCGCTCCTTCTACCACGGCCTTGCCAACGAGGGTGGCGTGCTGGACACCATACGGCTCTTAAAGAACGTCATGGGGCTGTGGATCATTCAGGAATGCAGGCGCTGCTGGGCGGAGCAGGGTGAACGTTACACCTATGCGGAGCTGGCGGCATTGGCGCAGCAGGCGCCCGCCTGCGGCCCGGTGTTCGACCCGGACGACGAATGCTTCTACCAGCCCTCGGATATGCCCGCGCGCATCCGGGAGTATGTCGCTTCCCGCGGCATGAAACCGCCGGAAGCGGTAGGGGAGATCGCGCGGTGCGTGTTTGAAAGCCTGGCGTGCAAGTACCGCTATGTGCTCGAATCGCTTGAGTTTGCCTTAGGAGAGACGTTGCCCGTCATCCATATCGTGGGCGGCGGCGCAAGCAACGGCATGCTGAACCAATTGACGGCCTCCATTACAAAAAGGCCCGTATATGCGGGTCCTGTGGAAGCGACGGCGCTGGGCAGCGCATTGATGCAGCTGGTGGGATTGGGTGAATTACATTCCCTCAGGGAAGCGCGGGAACTGATTGCGCGTTCCTTCCCGCTGGAGGAGTATTTGCCGGATAACGATCCGTGCTATGAAGAACTGAACGCGCGGTTCCTTAACGTGACGGCCTTAAAGGAAGCCGCGCCCAAAGAACTGCCGGAAAATTTCTTTTAATTTGGTCAAATACAAAGAGGGCGGAACATCCGCCCTTTTTGTATTCCGGTATGGTATAATTCTCAAAAACGGGAAAAAAGCAGAATGATGCAGCGGGATGAAAAGCGGGAACGCCTGAACGACTATCAGGAACAATATGGCCGGCTGATTGCGGAAGGATACACGGCGAAAGACCGCACCATTAGCGTATTGAAGGCGAACGTCATGGCGTTGGTGACGGCGGGGCCGTTTGCCGTGCTGGCTGTAGTGCTGTACTTGAATAAATGGGGCGGGAACGCATTTTCGTTTGACGTGAATCTTGTAAGCGTGGGGCTTTTTGTGCTTGCGTTCATCGTTTCCATTCCCCTTCACGAAGCGCTGCACGGCTTTGCGTGGAGTCTGGTTGCGAAAAACGGCTGGAAAAGCATCCGGTTTGGGATTTTGCGCCCCTCCTATACGCCATACTGCCACTGCAAGGAGCCGCTCGGCTTCTGGGCGTATCTGTTTGGCGCGCTTACGCCGTTTCTTGCGCTGGCCGTGGGCGCATTCCTGTCCTCCTATGCGAGTGGCAGCCTGTTTTGGCTGTTGTTCAGCGTAGTCCATTTTATTGCCGCGGGCGGGGATACCACGCTAGTATGCATGATGCTGCCGTATACGAAAGCGCAATTCCTGGACCATCCGTCGGAATGCGGCTTTACCGCGTTTGTGGAAAATATGTAGATGCTATTTTCCGATTTCAATTGAGAATAATATAATGATGTAAATTACCACCTCATTTTAATCCTCTTTTAATGAGGGACAAAGGATATCTTTATCAGGCAGCCGTATGATAGGGATACCGAATCAAACAGACTGTACTAAAAAGGGGAGAACGAAAATGGCAACAATGGAACATGTAGAAAAGCTCCGTGAAAAGGCGAACGTGAGCTACGCTGAGGCAAAAGCCGCTTTGGACGCCTGCGGCGACGACCTCTTAGAGGCCCTGCTCTACCTGGAGCGGCAGGGGAAGGTAAACCCGCCCGAACACGGCGGCTTCTACTCCTCCGAAAGCGAGCAGAAGGAAAAGCAGAGCGGCACAACTGAAACCGCCCATTCGAGCGAGCCTGCGGGGGAGTCCTTCTCAGAGTTGATGGGCCGGTTCTTTCGTTGGATTGGCGGCCTCTTTAAGAAGGGCTGCGAAAACCTATTCGACGTGCGGCGCGGCGACAGCCAAATCATCACCATGCCTGTTATCGTGCTGGTCCTGTTGCTGATCTTCTGCTTCTGGATCGTAATTCCGCTGCTGATCATCGGCCTCTTCCTTGGGTGCCGCTACCGTTTCCGCGGCCGGGATGTGGAAAAGACGGCGGTCAACAAGGTGATGGAGTCGGCTGAAAACGCGGCGGAAACCCTCAAGACGGACATCAAAGAAGCCGCGGATAAAAACAAAGGGCGCGCCGAATAGCGCGGGAAAATCACGGGAGGGCTGAAGCCGGTGAAAGAACGCATCCTGATTGTGGAGGACGAGGAAAAGCTTGCGCGGTTTGTGGAACTGGAACTCTCCTACGAGGGCTATGAGATTCAAAAGGCTGCGGATGGCCGTGCCGGCCTGGAACTGGCCGAGTCGGGAAACTTCGACTTGGTCCTGCTGGATGTGATGCTGCCGGGGCTCAATGGACTGGAGGTGCTTCGCCGCTTGCG
>JAEYHP010000124.1 GCA_023409435.1 Bacillota bacterium
ATCCACTGCCGTCATGATCGGCATTGAATATATCCTGCAGCGGGCACGGGAGCTTGGGCGGCCGGTTTCCATCTGCATCGGCATTGGCACCAACTTCGGGAGCCACGACGGATTCAGCCTGTTCGAAGAATATTTGAGCAGCGTCTCCATGCTAAGGGGGGTCTGTGTGAGCGTAGCGGCGGGGAACGAAAGCCAGGCCCGCCACCATACGCAGGGAAAGCTCGCAATCGCGGGAGAAGACCAGGACATGGACATCCGCGTGGGCGAAAACGCGGGGGATTTCATGGTTTCTTTATGGAACACCGCACCCGACCGGTTCTCCGTCGCCGTGCGCTCCCCCACCGGGGAAATGGTGGGGCGCGTTCCGGCGCGAACGGGTACCACACTGGAAGCGCGGCTTGTGCTGGAACGCTCAATCGTAACGGTGCAGTACTTTTTCCCGGTAGAGGGCAGCGGCGGTCAGTTGACGGCGATCTCCTTCCGTTTTCCCACGCCGGGCGTATGGACCATCATCGTTCACGGGGATATCGTGTTGGACGGTACCTATCACGCATGGCTGCCCATGACGGGCTTTGTTTCCCGGAACGTGGAGTTTTTGACGCCCACGCCCTATTACACCATCACGGTCCCTGGCACCGCTTTCGGCATGATTACCTGCGGCGCGTACAACAGCAACAACAACAGCCTGTACACGCGCACCTCCTGGGGCCCGACGCGCCTGCCCATGATGTCCCCGGATCTTGTCGCCCCGGGGGTCAACGTATCGGGCCTGTTCCCCACCGGCTACGGTACAATGGACGGCACAAGCGTCGCCGCCGCCATGACCGCGGGTGCGGGCGCGCTGATGCTGCAATGGGGTATCGTGGACGGCAACGATATTGCGCTTTCCACCTACCAGATCCGCGCCTACCTTATACGCGGCTGCAACCGATCGGATACGCTGACATACCCCAACTCGCAGTGGGGCTACGGGCGGCTGAACCTGTTGCAAAGCTTCAACCTGATGCGGGAACTGTAACGGCTTTCCGGAAAACAAAAAAGGGGGCGGGTGGGCGAAATCCTCGCACATCCGGCCTTATATCAATAGTGGGGCAGCCTATTGCCCCGGAAACTCCTCCTGGATCGCCACATAGCCCGCGTAGCCCAGGCTTGCGATGAGTTCATCGCGGTAGACCCTGTCCTGCTCGGTAGTGCCCTTATAGATATTCCCGCGCTCCTCCGGCGTCAGGTAGGAAAGGAACAGGCGGCAGTTCTCCTCCGTTGTGGCAATGGCATCCTCTTTGGAGGACCCGCCTCTGCGCTTTTGCGCCGACTGCAGGGTAGCAAGGTACTCCCTGTACGCGTCCTGCGCACTGGAGAACGCCAGCTGTTTGGTGTTCGCAGATGCGTTCGCGTTGTACATCTGCGCCTCCAATGTGTGCTGGCGTTCTGCCTCCATCGCTTCCATCAGCAGCGAGGCGAGCGTGGCGGAATACTCCGCCTCCATTTGGGAGATATCGTCCGCCTCGTCGTCAAACTGACGTTCCTTCATATCCGTCAGGTATGTGCTTTTCCCCATGCCGCGCGCCCAAGCGTCCACGTCGAGCGCCGCGGCATTTTCTTTTGTCACTTCCCTTCGCTCGGCTATGGCCGCGTCCACCTGAGGGCGCAGCGCGCTTTGTATCTGCGCCCTCAGCGCCGCCTCGGATTGCGGGATATAGTTGACCGCCGGCACGGAAAGCAGGGACTGCATCTGCTGCATGAAAGAGGCCAGGCCCTGGCCATACTGCCCGGCATAGTCGCCGCCTTCACCGAGGCTCTGATATGCCGCTTTGGTCTTGGGCCCCCACAGGCCATCCACCGCAAGGCGGGCGCCCGCGGCGTTTAATTGCCGCTGAATTTCCCTGACGTCATCCTGATTCATCACGCCCGCCGGAGGCGGGTATCCGTCGATATAATACTTTTCCATCGTTTCCCCCTATTCCACGTAGCCGGAGAGCCATTCCTCCTCGTATCGCTTAAGCTCGCGCTCCAAATACAACTCCCACTCGTTTTTGGGCTGGTCCGTGCCCGGTCCCGGTTCGGCCGGGCCGGGATCAGCCGCGCCACCTGTACCGCCGCCGGACCATAAACCCGGTATGCGTGCGCCCGGCGCAAGCCCTGTTACGCTGGATGGATGGTAGTAGCCGTCTGCGCCCACTGCATGTTTCGCGAATTCCCAGCCGTTGCCCCTATCGATATACATGCCGTTGGGGCTGATTTTCGCGCCCGCCGGATAAATAAAGCCGTCGTTGCGCAGCAGCGCCCCGTAATCCGTATAGTTGTCGCCGTTCTTGGTATAATAGCTGCCGGTATAGCCGTTGGTTAACCCGGGCTGGCTATACTGCTGCCCGGTGGATGTAGCCCCGGCGCCGCTTTGCCCTGTTGCGCTTCCCGGTCCTTTGAATATTGAAAACGGGTCGGCGTTCTTGCCATAAAGTTTATCAAGCGCCGCCTGGGACTGGTTGCCCCATGCGCCGTCCGGCGTGACCCCCAGCTCTTTTTGCAGCTCCCGTACCTCGGCGGTACTCATACCTACAACGCGATAATCGTTTCTTACTGCCATGCCTCCTCCTACCCGCTGATGAGCGCAAGGATTTCCTCAAGCTCGAGCAGCTTTTGATACAGTATGGAAAAGTTCTGGTTCAGATTGTTTTCGTTCTGCGCGACCTGCGTCTCGTATTCCTCCCGGCGCGTTTCGCGCCCGGCCTGTCGTGGCAGCGCCACCGGGAACAGCGCCTGTACGCCCGTGGGCTGGTATGGCATAGTGTTCTCCTTTCATAAAGCAAGCGGCTAAAAAAAGGCCGCAGGCTTTCTAAATCGCCCGCAGGCGGTGCTCAAACAGCAGCTGAACGCCGCCCAATATGCGAAAGCGCGAGCCCGCCTCGTTGGAAAATTGAAGCGAAAGTGTGCGCCCCTCGTTTTTGAGCGGGATCTCCAGCACGTCCGTCTCGTTTTCCGGCATGAGGCAGCGGTAGACATGCAGGTTGCGGCCGATGCGCGCATCCAGCAGCAGCACAGCGCCTTCGCCGCCGCCCATGCCTTCGCCGCGCAGGTACAGTTCCTGGAGGTTTTTAATGCCGGGCTTGCTGTTGAGATCGGTCAGCGGCGTTTTCCAATAGGCGTCGATGGGCGTGCCGTCGTAATCCGGCCCTTCCTCAAACCGGTATACAAAACGCGTGTCGTTGATGAGGTAGAGCGCGCCGTCGTGCGCGCACAGATCGGATATTTGAAACCCGCGCCTTACCATGTACGCCTGGCGGGCAATATCGTATACGATGAGCGCGTTGTCCATTGTCCTTGCCGCGCCCAAATTCAGCGGGTCACGCGCTTTTTCATACGCGGTGAAATAGAGCGTTTCGCCGCGCTTGGCGGCGCGGCAGTTGGAGGTTGACGCCCCTTCCAGGAACGTGCGGATACGCCGCGCGCTCGCGCTTTTTTGTGAGGTTTGCCCGTCAAAGAAAAAAAGGCCCGCGCCGGTCATCCAGTAGGGAACGTCACCGTAGAGCGCACAAGCGGCGTCCTGCATCTGCTCCACCTCCGCATGGACGCGGTACACGCGGTAGTTGCTTGGCCTGTCCCCAAGCAGGCGGTAGAGCGAGCGCCGCTTCCAGATCAAAAGCTGGTTGGAAAGCGCGCACAGGCCCGTAATGGGATCGCCCGAAGTATCGCCGACCTCCACGAACCCGCCGCCGGTGTTCTCGCTGCTTTCATCCTTTGCCCAATCCTCTATGGTACGGGTATCGCCCGGCACCTTGCTCCAGTACAGGCGGCATGGGTGGCCGGGGTCGCCCGCGGCAAACAGGCGGCCGTAATGCATGGCAAGGTAATTGACGGGGAGGATCGAGACCTTTGCAGCGCTGCCGAACGCCTGCATGGCGGAAGCGCCGTCCCATTTCAAAATCTGGTGCTCTCCGCACGCCAGCAGGATATGATCCGCACTGCCGATCTGCGCCTCGCAAAAATCCACGCGCAGATTTTTGACGGCCTCCGGATACGTGAACAAAAGCCTCCAGGTTGGGGAAGCGTCCGTCATCGTATAGGCGTACACCTCGTTGCCCGCCACGGCCAGGAACGTTCCGGTTACAAGCCCCTGCCAGAACAGCAGTCTGCGGATGGGCTTATTGCCCGGCACGGGGGCGGGAATGTGCCTGACATACCCCTTGGCTACCGCCAAGCAGCCGTCCGCCGTATCCATATTGCAGGCGTCCGGACTCGCACCCGCGGGAATCATGCCCTCCGCAGCACTCTGGTCGACACCGGTGAACGCGTCGATGCGGTATTCGCTTAGCGCCATACTCTCACCACCTGTTCACAAGCGCGTAACCGTCCTGTTCCCCTAAGGAAGCGCGCAAGCCGCGCTTACCCGCGTTGTAAAGTTCAAAATAGATATTGGCGCCCCGCTGCATGCTCGGGTCAGCGCTCGCGCGTTCCCGCGCCACCACGTAGGTCACGATGAGCCCGTGGCAGAACGCGGGCAGTTCCGGCACATCGGTGGGGGAACTCATGTCGTCGGGCAGGTAGCGGTAGTGCACGTACACGTCGCCATCCTCAGTCAGCACGCGGATACGCGTGCTTGCGTCGCCCATAATGAACGGTACCCGCGCCATGTTGCGGGATACATAGAGCACCTTTACGCAGCAGCGGGGAAGCGCCGCCACATCCGCGGAGCCGTCCTTGACGGTAACCGTATCCGTGCGGCGCAGTTGCAGCATGGTGGCGATATCCGTCACCGCCTCGTTTGCGTAGCGGGTGAGTTTGTCGCGCCAGGTATCCACCGTCTGGCTGTCGTGCCCGCGGTCCAGCTGCGTGAGCGCGGATACGATGATATCGTTAAGCGTCATGGCTTCACCCCACCTTTTTGCCGCGCCCGCGGTAGGCGTTCATGTTCTCGGCGCTCTGCAGCTTCACCTTCGCGCTTTCGGAAATAAGCTTTGCAAGGCTCTTGGGCACCTCCACCTCCACGCCGGTCCGGATGCGAAAGAAGTGGCCGTTGATGCCGCCCTCCCAGTACCCGCCCAGGTTATCCGGTGCGATGGTCAGCTTCACCTGCGGTTCGCCGCGGAGTATCGCGCCCGTATCGGAAGCGAGGCTGTCGATCTGCTGTTCGGTCATGTAATCCATGTTGTATTCTCCTTTAAAAAATAATAAGGGATTCTCAAGGGGCGTTACGCCCCTTGAGCGGGTGCGGGCAGAGCCCGCACGTTCCTTACGCCGAGACCGCGTGCTCGATACGCACGAGCCAGAGCGGGTTCAAAATGGTGGCCGTGTAGGCCGCGACTTTCGCACCCACGGTGCCGCGCTGATCGAGCGGGTCGGCAGCGCCCGCGCTGCCGGGGCGCTTGATGATGGTACTGAGCGCGCCGCTGCCCATGACGTCCACCACGCCGTAGGCGTCGGCGCCGAACACCAGGGTGGCGTGCACGTCGAGCGCGGCCTTAGTGGTATCGTCCACGGCGCCCGCGTCCTCACTGTACACCTTGGTACCGGCAGGGATGGCGGAACCTACGGCGGCGGAAAGCGTCAGTTCCTTGGTTGCGGGGTTGAACGACGCAACGGTGTTTTCCGTGGTGCCGATCTTCACCTTCGCGCCATTCGCGAGATACCGTTCGGCGGCGGAAGAGGAGGAGGAAAGCGTCACCTTTTCGCTGCCCGCGGTATGGCTTGCGACGGCAGTGTAAACGCTCTGGCGGAAGACGCGAGCTTCCGTGCTTTCCACAAATACTACGCCGAACAGGCGGCCAATTTCGCCGGAATAGATCTGCTCGGCGTTGGAGTACTTGGAAACGTCCTGCCAGAGAGGATCGTTCTGGAGATCGTAAGTCGACTCGGGCGAGCAGATGCAGATAAAGTGCGGCTTCCTTGCGTCGCCTTCGTCGTTTGCGGTAAAGTAGCGCGCCTTTGCCTTTTTGAGCGTGCGCACGGCTTTCCTTACTTCGGAAACGGTCAGTTTTTCGGCGCCGGTGAGGGCAAGGCGCGCGGTGCGGCCGCCCGCATACTGGACGTTTGTGCCCGCGCACATAGCATCCCGGGTGATCCACTCCACGACGGTGCCCAGCTGTTCGCCTAAAAGCTCCGCGCTGTCCGATACCACCTCGTCATAGGCGGTGGCCTCAAGAACATCGGAGATCTCCACATACGCGCCATACTGGGCGACTTCCGCTTCCACACGGCTCTGGGAGAGGGACTGGCCTTCGGGCGTCACGCCTTCCATCAGCGGAGCGGCGGCAAGCTCGGGGGAGAAAAGATCGTAGCGCCGGAACTCCACACGCTTGCCGGAGTTGCGGGGGATGGAACGCTTCTGGCCGAACTTGGCGAATATCAGCCGTGTGCGGGCGGTCTCCAAAAGCTTTTTGTCGTAGAAATCCTTGTTGAGATAGGTGCTGCCTAACGTGTTGATCGTGGTCTGCGTGTTGGACATGTTGTTTCCTCCTTTTGTTGTCGGTTCAGTTTACAGCTTGACCCTGATGCCTTTGCGGGCCTTATCGCGGTACTCCCGTTCCAGCCGCGCGAACTCCTCCGGAGACATGGACATATAGTCCTTGCTGGGTGCTGCGGCGTCGGCACGGGAAGGACGGGGCAGGCCCTGCCGCGCCTGAAGACGGCTCAAAATGTTCTGCATGGCGGTCTGTTCCGCGTGGGCGGCGAGCTGCTCCGCCACATACACGCGCACGGCGGCGTAGGCGGGCAGCTCGAACAGCAGTTGCAAAAAGGCGCGGTCCTGCACGGCGGCAGCAAGGTCAAAGCCTGCGGGCAGCTTTCCCTGGCGCAGCAGGTTGTTGAGTTCCGCGCGCAAGCCCTCATAATCCAGCCTGCGGCCGTTTGCAGGCAGTGCCGGAGCTGCGGCGGGCCTGGGCGCGGGGCTCTGCGCCATACCGGGCTGCGGCATAATGCCGGGCTGCGGCACCATGCCCGGCTGCGGCATAATGCCCGGCTGCGGCATAATGCCCGGTTGCGGCACCATGCCCGACTGTTGCGCCATGCCGGGCTGCGCCTGTACGGGCATGCCGGGCGTCTCCTCCTCAAATGCGGCGGGAGGGAAGGGTACGGGTTTTCGGTTCATAGCGACCTCCTTTTGTTATTTAGGGCCGTTGCTTTTCCCGCGCGGGGCGAACAGGCGGCGCGTGGGTTTCTGCGGCGCGGGTTCCGCTTCCGGCTGCGGCATGGGCTGGTTTTGCGGGGAAGGCGCGGGCGTACCGCCCTGCTGTGCCGGTTGTTTTTCCTGCGCTCCATTCGCTTCGCGCGCAACGCGCAGTATCTGCTCACGGCCATCAAAGCGCATCAGTTCCACCGCCTGCGGGGGCGTTAGCATATTCAACTGCACCATCTGCAGGATCAGCTCGTTGTGGCTCAGTACGCTCCAGCGATTTTCCTTCTGCACTTTGATGGATATGGAAAATTCAATCGGCAGCGCGCGCCCATCCGGCAGGGGTTTTGCGAGCAGCTTGCCGTCGAACACCTCGCGCTGTACCTCGCCGTTTTCCGTAAAGGATACGATGCGGGGCAGCAGGTTAAATTCCCGCTCCACCTCTATTTCCATGCGCACCGCGTCGCGGTAGCTTTCGTGCAGCTGCCGGGAGGCCATGCGGGCGCGCTTGCTGCTCATTTCCTGCAGCGCCGCGATAGCCGAGGCCGCCGTGATGCCGCCCGCAGTTCCCCCGCGGGAAAAGTCGTTTGCGCCGCTTTCCTCCTTGATGGAGTCATGCATGTTCCGGGTGTATTGCAGGATATAAGCGGGAAGCGGGGGGGTAGAAAACCAGCTCACGCCGCCAAGCTGTTCGCCCTTATGCACATCCTTTGCCCAGTCCCTGAGATCGTCCGCGTCAAAGCCGCTCGCCTCGGTGATTAAAAGCTTGTTGTGGGAGGCCATCAGCGCGTTTTTCAATATGATCTGGTCCAGCTTATCCGCGTAGCGCTGCTGGCCTTCAAACAGGTCAACCAGGCCGAGTCCCAGCGGGCTGCCCTTTCTTGGGAACAGCGGCGTCACAAAGAACGGGTATTGACCATGGGCATAATACCCTTCCGGCTTTAGGTCCCTGCTGTCGGTGAGCACTTTGCCCCCCGCAAGCTGCGCCATGTGCACGCGGCACGCGCCGGAGTTTGCGTCGTACTCCCGCCACCAGTACTCAATGAGCAGCACCGTCTTGCTTTTATCCCCCGTAATGTGCGCATCCTCCGCTAAAGGCTGGCCGGAATACCCGTCCGTGCTCCCGTCATAGCCGGGAAAACGGGAAGCGAGCCATTCCCGCGTGCGCAGCGCGAACTTGAACACCGCCCGGCCATCCTGAATGTCCGTGCACAGCGGGTCAAAGAGTATCCCCCGGTTATCCGTATGCCGGATGAACGCGCCGCCCAAGTTCCCGTTCAGCACGGGATCGTACCCAACTTCCTGTACGGCATAGCCGCCCACCAGCAAATCGTGCACCATGCGCCGGTATTCGCGCTCGTAACAGGCGGCGTCGTGGTTTTCCCGGATGAGCGCCTCCACCACGCGCGCGGCGCGGGCGTCCTCCGGCGTTTCCGGCGTGATGATGGCCTCGGGCAGCGCATCCATCAGGTCCGCCGCAATATTTTCCACCGTGGACTGTATTACCGGCGTGGCCGGACGCGGCTCGTTCGGGTCCTGCTGCGGCACATCGTGCCAGTGATCGCCGCAATACATCCGCTCCGCGTGCTCGAGCCGCTGCCACTCGTTGGAGTAGGCGGAACGGAACTCCTCAAACAGCGCGTATGCGCGGCTTTTGAGCGTTTCTGTCGCTTCGCTTTTTCGCATCGATAACCCCTTTCCCCGTTTGTCCGATGGGCGTAAAAAAAGATCCGTTTTCAAACAGACCTCGACATGCGAACAAACGTTTTTATACTAGCAGTATACCACCGCGTTTTGGGATGTATAGGTAAGAGTGGTTCTTAAAATGGGTTCTTAGGGCTGTTACAGCCCTAAGCGGGGATTGGGGAAGAGCCCCAAACGTAACTCCGCCTCTGTATTGTCAAAGTCATTGCGCTCCTTTTCGGTTGCCGATATAATCAAGACTGGATAAAGACGCAAAAAAGAACGATATAAGAAGCAATGAGGTGTTTTTATGAAGCTAGGCGTCGTTGGCCTGCCCAATGTAGGCAAGAGCACGCTGTTTAACGCAATTACGCAGGCGGGGGCTCAGGCGGCGAACTACCCGTTCTGTACCATAGAGCCCAATGTCGGCATGGTGGCAGTTCCGGATGAACGGCTTAACGTGCTCGCCAAAATGCACAACCCGGAAAAGATCACGCCCACCACGATAGAGTTTGTGGACATTGCGGGCCTCGTGAAAGGTGCGTCCCGCGGGGAAGGCCTGGGCAACCGCTTCCTTGCGCATATCCGCGAGGTAGATGCGGTGGTTCACGTGGTGCGCTGCTTTGAGGATGAAAACATCGTGCATGTGGACGGCTCCGTAAACCCCGTGCGGGATATGGAGACCATCAATTTGGAGTTGATTTTCGCGGATATTGAAACCGTGGAAAAGCGGATCGACCGCGCGAAGAAGAACGCGAAGGGCGGGGACAAGGCGGCGCAGGCGGAAGCAACGCTGTTCGAGCAGGCGTACGCGCATCTTGAAAGCGGCAAGCCCGCGCGAACACTGCCCGAGGAGGCGCGGGAACTGTGCAGGGAGAACTTTTTGCTGACCGCAAAGCCCGTCATCTACGTAGCCAACATCCGTGAAGAGGACGTTGGGAAGACGGACCTGCGCCTTGTGAAAAAGCTCTATGACGAGGCAAAGGCGGAAGGGGCGGAGGCCATCACCATCTGTGCGCGGGTGGAAGAGGAACTTGCTTCTTTGGACCCCGAGGAAAAGGCAGCGTTTTTAGAGGAACTGGGCATAGGTGAAAGCGGGCTCGATCAACTGGTAAAGGCCTGCTACCGGCTGCTGGGGCTAGTCAGTTACCTTACTGCCGGCCCCAAGGAAGTGCGCGCCTGGACGATTGAGCGCGGCACCAAAGCGCCGCAGGCGGCGGGGAAGATTCACACAGACTTTGAGCGCGGCTTCATCCGCGCGGAGGTCGTGGCTTACGATACTTTGATGCAGTACGGCTCCATGCAGGCCTGCAAGGACAAAGGGCTCATCCGCTCGGAAGGAAAGGAATACGTGATGCAGGACGGGGACATTGTCCTGTTCCGTATTAACGTATAATCCGGTCTTTGATTGAGCGGCAGGACTGTCGCTCAATTGTTGTAGGGGACTTTGTATCGGACGAACCCATATCGGCTCGTTGGCCGTCATACAACAGCCTGAGGTTTTCTAAAATCTCCCTCCCGGCGTATGGACCGCATACGCCTGTATATGGTTGCGCGATGTGCGTATAAGATGTAAACAAAGTAAGAATATCCGGCGTTTTTCCCCACAAAACGACTGCTGTTTGGTACAATATACGAAACATGCAAACAGGCTTTTTCTGTGAATTTCTGGGACACAAAAGGTAAAGGGGCGATAGAATGCGAAGAACGATTAGCGGCGTATTGCTGGCAATTTTCCTCCTCACGGTCATACCGCTTGCAGGAACCCGGACGGCTGAGGCGGCGGATTATTCCAATGTACGCGTCCTGCTCTCCATAGGCAGCGTCAACACGCTGACCATTCCCATCAGCGGCAATTACTTTTTACAGGAGAACGGCGCAAGCTTTAAGAACGGAACGCTTACCGTACAGGTGTCGGGCAGCCAGCTCGTTGTTTCGCACTCCTCCTCAGGGGAACTTTATCGGGGCAAAACCGTACAGATCATGCGCGAAAACATTGATCCTTCGGCGGGCTATTTCCGCCTTGCCACATCGGGCGTTACGCGCACATTCCTTGGGCACCTTACCTTAAAATATTCCGGCGGCGCGATCCGCGCCATCAACACCGTACCCCTGCCGCATTACCTTTACGGCGTGGTTGCCTATGAAATGAGCAATACATTCCCCTCGGAGGCGCTCAAAGCCCAGGCCATCGCCGCCAAGTGCTACGTGCTGGCCAACATGACAGGCAGCAGCGATTACGACATCGGTGACACTGCAACCGATCAGGTTTATAAGGGCTACAATTCCAGTTACACCTATGTAATGAATGCGGTAGACTCCACTTATAATATCGGCCTTTATCTTGGCAGCAAGATTTTATGCAGCTACTTCGCTGCTTCCAACGGCGGCGCTACCATACTGCCTTCCGACGCGTGGGGCGGCACCAACCGCTACCAGTGGGACAATGCCTATGACCGCAGAGAAGACCCGTACGACGTCGCAAACCCCTACAGCGTGCAGGAAACGGTATTCTTCCCGGGGCAAGGGGAAAGTGGCATGACCCCTGTGCTTTCTAACTTTTTGCGGTATCTCGCGGCAACGATGCTGCAGCGGGCCGGGCAAATTGACGCCAGCAGTACTGTGGTCGGCATCAATTCCATTGACGAATTTCGAATGAGTTCCGGCTCCAGCGCGGATATTGCCATGACTATCACCATACAGTATGCGGACGGCTCTATGGACACCATGGGCTTCCAATACACGCTGGACCTCTCCCTGCTGGTTGCCAACGGCATCATGACCAAGCCGAGCCTGCGCCTCTATACCATTACGGAGGACAGAGATGGGTACTATGTGACACACGGCCGCTATGGCCACGGCGTAGGCCTTTCCCAGCGCGGCGCACAGCAGATGGCGAACTCCGGCTGGAACTATGAGAAAATCTTAAAGTTCTACTACCCCGGCGCCACCATTAAATCCATGGGCCTGAGCGCTCCTACCAACCCGACCAAGCCTGAGGATACCACCCAGCCCCCATCTCCCGGGCTCGGTACGCCGATTGCCACCGCGGTGACCACCGCCAACGTCAACTTCCGCGCCCAGGCCTCCGCCTCCTCTACGCTTATTGGCGCATTGCCCAAGGGCCTGGAGCTGAATGTATACGCGCAGGAGAATGGCTTCTCCCTCACGGAGGTGAACGGTACCGCCGGCTATGTATCCAACACATACCTTAAAATCACTCCGGTTTCCGATACGCCGGAGCCTCCCGAATCCGAACCGGACGGCAATACAGTCGTGGCGTATGGCGTGGTTAACTCCAGCACCCTCAACTTCCGCGAGCAACCCACCACCAACGGCAAGATACTCGCAAAGCTTACAAAGGGCAACGTCGTGAACATTTACGGGTATGTGCAGAACAGCACCTGGTACTACTGCAATGCGAACGGCGTGGATGGTTATGTCAGTGCGCAATACATCACGCTGACGGGCACGCCGGATACCAGCGACAGCCCCGGCACGCCGAATAACAACAGCACACCCGTCATCACGCCCGAAAACGCGGCCCCCGTCAGCGGCACCATCGGCACCGTGACCGAAAGCGAAATCGCGCTGCGATCCAACCCCTCCACCTCCCGCGGCACCGTAATCGCAACCATTAAAAAGAACACGCAGGTGGCAGTCGTCGGCCAGTCCGGCAGCTACTATGCAGTGCAGGTGAACGATTTGCAGGGGTATGTATCCAAGAATGACGTAAAACTTTCCTCCGGCAACTCCAGCAACAATTCGGGCGGGACCGGCGGCAGCAGCACGGCCACGGTATCCGGCCCCGGTACAATGATCGCCTCCGCCAACTTCCGCAAAGGGCCGGGCACGAATTACGACGCCATCAAGATGCTCGCGAAAGGCGCAAAGCTTACCGTGCTTGCGCTGGAGAACGACTGGTACAAGGTGGACGTAAACGGAACTACGGGCTACATCAGCAAGGCGTATGTCAAGCTGGACGCAACCTCCTCCGGTTCCTCTTCGACGGGCGGCTCCACGAATACGCCGACCGGCACGGGCACGACCACAGGCTCCGTCAATTTCCGCAAGGGACCGGGCACGAATTACGACGCCATCAAAAAGCTCGCAAAAGGCACGAAGCTCACCATCTACGCTTTGGAAAACGGCTGGTACAAGGCAGATGCAAACGGTACCCTGGGCTATATCAGCCAGGATTACGTAAAGCTTGATTCCGGTTCCTCCGGCGGAACGCAGGGCAGTTCCACCACCTGGGTGGGCGAGGTCTACAAGGAATGGGTGCGTATGCGCTCTACGCCCGATCTCAGTTCCCAGACAAACGTCATAGGCGATTACAACGTCGGAACCCGGGTGACCATACTCGCCCAGACCAGCAACGGCTTCTACCAGGTAGTGGTCAACGGCGTAACCGGGTATATGCACAAGGATTACGTCAAGATCATAGGGGAGACGGAGGCAGCCAGTACCGCTACCGGCACCACCACCGCAAACGTCTACCTGCGCGCCAAGGCCAGCTCCACCGGAACCGTGCTCACTACCATCCCCAAGGGCTCGGCGCTTTCCATACTGGGCAGCTCCGGCGAGTACTACCAGGTGCAGTATGGTTCGCAGACCGGATATCTCGTGAAAAAGTATGTGTCCGTGCAATAAGCTGGTTCCATAAACCGGCCACGGACAACAATGTGAACGCCCCCGCTCCGAATGGAGCGGGGGCGTTGTTGCTTAGGGCATTTATTTATCAGATTGCACGATATGCAAAATAGTCCGCCCACGAACTACCAAACAAATAGTCCATTGCACTTTTTAGTCTGTTGAGATGCTCCGTTTGGCTTAACAGCACATAATCGCGCACAGATACCCGCCTAAAGGTCAGGCACAATAGATTGGCATCTTTCGTCTCGGGAATGCCGCAGAAGCGATGAAACCGTTCGATGTACTTTTCTTCCGTTGATCTATCCCGGTGATTATAAATGAGTACGCTCTTACCCTCTGCGTAATACTGCGCGGCTTCCTGATACGTTACATATTTGTTGCCTGTTATATCATACGGCTTTGTACTGTTGACTTCTAATCCATTGTCGGGGTCAAGGAATACAATATCACAGCCTTTTAACCGCCTCTGCGCCGATTCATTCCATCGAGCCCGAATAGCTTTTCTCTCTTGTGCCTGATTTGTCTGGCTGTAATCAAGTACAGTATTGTAAAAGACAGCATCCGGCAGTAAATCAGGCAATTCCAGCCCACTGATGTTACGACATCCTGTCTTTACAAGTTGATAGAGCGTTCTATACAAGCGAATATCCGGCGTATCGCATTGCTTATCCAAATAATGAATATGACGGCCATCCTTGCTGTTGTCATCGGGTGTCAAATACCAGTTCACCCCAACCCGAAACCCGGCATTTTGCAATATACGGAGCAGTCCCATTTTCCCGTAATCACCAATGTCGCCTACGTATTGATTTTTCATCACGACACCCCACCAATAGCTTGAATTAGACTAATTGTATCCATAAATTTACTGGCATGCAATAACGGCATTTGTACTTTCTTTAATCATGCAACGCAAACAACAACAGCGGCGCATATGCGCCGCTGTTGTTGCTATTACCTTTGCCGCTTCTGTTACTTCACAGCCTTGAGGAAGTAGTAGATGCGGGACTGCGCGTCGGCGTAGTCGTAGTTGTTGCCGCAGGTGTAAACGGTGAGGAAGATGTCGTCCGTGGAAACCGCCGTGTTGAACTTGTACTCGGAGCGGTTCTTCTGGTACTCGATCCAGGTCTTCACCTGGGAGGGGCTATAGCTGCTCAAGGGGTTGATGTTGTACTTGAGCGTGCTGGTGGATTCGTTTGCCGGGGTCTCATACATCGCCCAGACCTGCCACTGGTTGTAGCCGAACAGGCTGACGTTCCAGAGACGGTTGGCGGCAACGGTCAGACTGGGAATGTTGGTGAGGGAGCCTTTCTTGGCGCCCGAGTCGGTGGTCTGATGCACGGTGAAGCCAAGCGTTTTTTCCTGCAGGTAATGCAGCTGGTGGAACATCGTACCGGTCTGGCGCATGTTGTGGCCCGTGATGGTGTTGTTGCGCACCATGTCGCCATAGAAGGCATAGATCGCGCCGGAGCTGGAGCTCGCCTTGGTGGGGCTGTGCGTCGCATAGTAGTGGACGTCGCCCTTCCTGAAGAGGATTGGCTGGGAGATGTTCGTCCCGTTGATGCTGATGTAGCCGATGACGTCGGAGTTGGCCTTCTGCGCCTTCGTCAGAGCAGTCTGAATGGCCGAGGGCGTGGTGGACTCATACGGCATTACCTTGATATCGCCCTTGCCCACGGTGATGACGCCGGTATCCTTGCCGCCGACAGAGCCGGTGGTCGGGGGTGTAGCATCGGAGCCGGCCTGTACATACCGCTTATCCACGTAACCGGTCTTGCCGTCATAGGAAACCTGGTAGAAGTCGCCGCTCTGGCCCAGTATGGTAACGGAAGCACCCTTGGCGGGCTTTGCAATCACGGAACCGGAGGTACTGGCCTTAGAGCGCATGTTTGCATAGCTGGTGACGTTATAAATCACGCCCGGCGTGCCGGTGGTGCTGCCCGAATCGGAAGAGCCGGAGCTAACCTGCACATACCGCTTATCAATATAGCCGGTCTTGCCATCATAGGAAACCTGGTAGAAGTCGCCGCTCTGGCTCAGTATGGTAACGGAAGCGCCCTTGGCGGGCTTTGCCACGAGGGTACCGGAGGCGCTGGCCTTACTACGCATGTTCGCATAGCTGCTGACGTTATAGATCACGCCCGGCGTACCGGTGGTGGTGCCAGAGCCGGAAGAACCGGAGGAAGTCACCTGTACATAGGACTTGGAAATATAACCGGTCTTGCCGTCATAGGATACCTGATAGTAGCTGCCGCTCTCACCCAAAATGGTGACAGTGGCGCCCTTCGTCGGCTTTGCAACGACGGTACCGGAAGAGCTTGCGCTGGAGCGCATATTGACATAGCTCGAAACATTGTAGATGGTGCCGGTGGTGGCCGTACCGCCGGAGACTGCCTTCATGTTGGAAAGCGCGGCGGCGTTGGTCAGGGTGATGGCAGTTTTTTCAATGTAGCCTGTCGCCGTGCCGGTGGCGCTGGTGCGGATAACGTATACGCCCTTTGCACTGATCTGGGATTCGATGCCCACGATATCGTTCTTTGCGAACGTGCCGATCACCGTGGTTTTGTCTTGGGTGGAATACACCTTCGTATTGTCTGCAATGACCTTGCCGTAGGTATAGATGTTCGCTGCAAGCGCGGGCACGGTCAAGCCGAGCATGACAGCCATGCACAGCGTCAGCGCCAGCAAACGCAGCCCCTTGCGGGTGATTTTCATGAGATGTTCCCTCCTTGTCGTTGGTGTTTTTTAGTTCCTTACTTCAAATCCGCGTCAGTCCACGTTCTTGAGGAACACAAACAGGCGGGAATTCGCGGTAGCGTAGTCGTAGTTGTTGCCGCAGGTGATCAGCGTCATCAGCTGGTCTTTATCCGTTACAGACACGCCGAAGTCGATTTCCGAGCGGTTGAGCTGGTAGTCGATCCAGCTCTTGACCGAACTGGGGCTCGTGTTCCAGTTGTTGCGCAGCGTTCCAATGGGCTCGCTCGCCTTTACCTCGTACATGGCGAATACTTCCCACTTCTGCTTGCCGTATATGGAAATATTCCATGTGCGGCCCGCGCTGGTCTTGTACCAGTCCTTCAGGCTACTTGAAATCGACCTTCCGCATTCGCCGGACTGGCACCTTGTATATCCGAGCGCCGCTTCCTGCATGTGGTGCAGCTGGTGGAACACGCTGCCGGAGCCGCGCAGGTTATGCCCGAATATCACCACGTTTTTTGTAATGCGGCTGGCAAAGGGGTATACGCCTTCATAAGACTTCTTCTTGTAGATGTTATGGTTGGCGTAATACCAGTTCGCTCCAAAGAGTATGGGCTCGTCCACGTTTGTGCCCGGCACCTGGATCCAGCCTACCGTATCGGAATTGATCCGTTTCGCGCCGGCAACCTTCGAGGCAAGCGAATCGGTGGAAGAAATGCCTGTGTTGGCCTTCGTTCCTCCTTCCGCAACATCCCCGGTAGCGCTCTCGGCGCTGGCCGCGGTAGGCGCAGGCGTAGCGGTGGGCTTGGGTGTAGCGGTGGGCTCCGGCGTAGCAGTAACGGTTTCCGCGCTTAACAGGGAGTCTTCCTTCACATGCGCCATATCAATGTAGCCCGTAAGCCCGTTGTAGGTGGCGGGAGCCCAGGTCTTGCTAAATGTGGCGTCCAGTATGGTAACAGGCTGGCCCGGCGTGATCTTGGTTACCAGGTCGTAGGAGCGGCTGGGACCAGTGCGCAGTACGGTGTTGCGGGTGGTAACCACTTGTTTTGCCACCTTGGTGGAGGCGGGGGCGTCAACAGACGTAATTTTCAGATACTGCGCGGTGATATACCCTTCCTGCCCGGAAACATTCACCTTCCACCAGCCTTTTTCGGTGGTATTGTCAAGGACCGTTACCGTGGTTCCCTTTGCGACCTTGGTAAGGGAAGAATACCCCGTACCGGGGCCGGTGCGCAACATGACGTTGCCGGTTGTAACCGCCGTTACGGTGGCGGTTGCAGCAGCCGCTGCGGGAACGAGAACGCTGAACATCACGATAAGAGCGAGCAATAGCGCGCCAAAGCGCGCGGTTCGGTTGAATGACATTGGAAGTCCCCTTTCAAAATCTGCGTATTGACAAATATGGGAAAACGTACCGTTTTAGCGTCAATCCTTTTTATTCCCGTCGCCGCCGCGTTTATTCGGAGCGGAAGGCCTCTTTTCCTCCTCGTCAAACTCGAAGGCGGCGCGGGGTGCCGGTTTTTCGCCACGGGGCTTTCCGGCGGATTGGCTTTTCTTGCTCCTGTCCGTCATGCGCAGCGCGAACACGAACAGAAACACCATCCCAATGAACGTCAATCCCCACAAAATGAAAAGCGGGAGGTTCCAGCCGCCATTGCCGGAGCGGGTATTGAGATAATCAACCACGCCCGTCGCAATCATCAGCGGCCCGAGTATGAAAGAAAATAACCGGATCATCTTACGGTATTGTTCTTCCATGCCCTTTTTGATGTTCTCGTTCTTGAACATCTGACCCGGTTTTATTACGGCGCCATATAAAATATAAACGCCCAGCCCCACCTCGAAAATCGCGAACATGTTGTCCATGCTGCCTCCTCCCGGATTTCCCGGTTTCCATAAAATAGCCGCGCAAGCGGGATATGGATAGAGACAACCGGACAGCCTGTTCATGCGTATTATACCAATTAAAACGAAGCAGGTGCAATGCTGGTTGCGTCGTATCCACAATGTTCAAACTTTGTTAATAAAATCTAACCCAACTTTGTCGGAATTTGTATTCTTTCCAACTACCTTTTTTTAATTATCGCTTTTTTTCGAAAAATGTCTGCAGAAGCTCTGCGCATTCTTCTTCCAGTATGCCGCCGGAAAGCTCTATGGTATGGTTGAACCAGCCGTCCGTAATATCCGCCACGGAGCCGCAGCAGCCCGCACGCGGATCAAACGCGCCGAACACAATGCGCGAAACCCGCGCGTTGATGGCCGCGCCCGCGCACATGGCGCAGGGTTCCAGCGTCACATACAGCGTACTTCCGTTGAGGCGCCCGCCTTCCTTGCGCACGCCCTCCCTGATGACGTTCAATTCCGCATGCGCCGTCGGGTCGCTTGCGGCCTCGCAAAGGTTGTGCCCCCGGGCAATTACCTTGCCGTTTTGCACCAGTACCGCCCCCACCGGTACCTCGTCGAGTTCATATGCGCGCTGCGCCTCCTCCAACGCCATACGCATAAAACGCTCGTCCATTCCGTCTACCTCCTGTTTCGTTGCCGTTGTGTCTCGCCCTATGCGCCCCTGTCCGCCGCTTTTAGCTGCCGCCCGGTGTTTTCCTCCACAAACATCAGGCACTTTGCCGCTACGTCCTCCCGCTCCTGCCCGTACGGGCAGCCATGGGTGGAGCGCTCCAAATATACGGTCGTAAACGCGGCGCTGTTGACGCCGCGTTCTATCATGCCCACGCTACGTAAATCCACGCGGTTGTCGCTGCGGGACTGGAACAGCAGCACGGGGCAGGTGATGTTCTGTAAGCCCTGGTTTGCAAGCGCGCACAGCCGCCGGATATCCCGGATACGCCGTAATGGCGTGCCGGCATACCCCTGCGCGTACGGGTTGCCCTGGTAGGTGGAGGGCACGTTGTCATACCAATAGGGTTTTACCGCACCGAGCGGCGCGGAAAGATACAAATAGGCCTTCAGGCGCAGCGGCGCGCAGAACAGCACGACGCCGCTCACCGGCTTTTGCTCCGCAAGGAGCATCGTAAGCACCCCGCCCATGGAGTGCCCCATCACAAAAATATCGGTACATCCGGCTTCTTTGAGCTTTTCGTACCCTTCCTCCGCGTCGCGCAGCCAATCCGTATGGCGCTGGGCGTTCATGTCCCGCAAAGAGGTTCCATGGCCGCTGAGCATGGGAGCGTATACCGTATACCCTTCCCCGGCGAGCGCATCGGCAATAAAGCGGACATTGGCGGGCGTGCCGGTAAATCCGTGCATCAAAAGGCAGCCCACAGCGCCGCCCTTATGAAAATACGGCCGGGCAAGCGAATCAAACGCCTGCAGCGTATCCGGCGTAATCTGTCTTGCCATAGCCCACCTCCCATACGTGTTAGCGCCAGGAAAGGTATCCAAAGAGTAGTATATCATCTGCGGAAGAGCGCGTAAACGGCGGACGCCGCGAATTCGTTCATCTCTTGGCGGGAACAATTTCCAGCCAGTAATTGTCCGGATCGGCAATGAAGTAAATGCCCATCTGAGGGTTTTCATAGCAGATGCAGCCCATCTCCTCATGGCGGGCGTGGGCGGCCTTAAAATCCTCCGCCTCAAAGGCGAGATGGAATTCGTTTTCCCCCAGGTCATACGGCTGGGGATGGTCCTTTACCCAAGTCAGTTCCAACTGGTGGCCGCCCGTTCCATCTGAAAGGAACAACAGCCGGAAGGAGCCGTCAGGCGCAGTTTTTTCCCGCACAGGCATAAGCCCCAGCGCCTCTTTGTAAAAAGCGAGGCTCTTGCTGATGTCCGTCACATTGAAGTTGTTGTGCACCATCTTAAACTGCATGGGATTCTTCCTTTCATCCGGCTTTACGAAAACCGTATTTATTATAGCACAGTTCCGTTCAAACAACCCCGCAAAGAAAACCGTATTTTATCGCATCTGCCCGCGGCTTTTCAAGATGCGGACGCCCTGTTCAGAATTTTACAAAAGCGGAGCACAAAACTTTATCTATCGCGGCTCATTGCGCTATACATCCCGCCATATATTTTCTATAATAAGGTAAGGAACCGTCTTTGAAGCATATCTTTTCGAAGAAATGAGGAACTGTCCATGCAGGCAAAACAAAAGCGGTTTACCAAAACGGAAACCGCGTGGATGCTCTATGATTGGGCCAACTCCGCCTATTCCATACTGGTGGCGGCAGTGCTGCCGCTGTTTGCGAGCTCCATGGCGCAAAGCGCTGGGGTATCCAACGTGGCCCATACGGCAAACTGGGGGTACGCCAGTTCCCTCACCGGGCTTGCCGTGGCCGTGCTTGCGCCGATACTGGGCTCCATTACGGATTACCGTACGCTCCGGATGCGTTTGTTTGCCGCCTTCTTTGCGGTGGGCGTGCTCTCTACAGGGCTGATTCCCGTCACGAATTCGTACGTCGGCCTGTTGATTTTATACGGCATCACAAACTTCGGCTTTTCGGGCGCGAACGTATTTTACGACGCGTTCCTTGTGGACGTCACCACGCCCGAGCGCATGGATAAAGTCAGCACCTGGGGTTTTGGCCTGGGCTATATCGGCGGCAGCACCATCCCGTTCCTAATAAGCATCGGGCTCATCATGGCAGGACCCTCCATCGGCGTAAGCGAGCTTACCGCCATGCGCGTTTCCTGCCTGATTACCGCGCTGTGGTGGGCGCTCTTTACCATACCGTTCTTCCGCAACGTGCGGCAGATTACCGCCATTGAGCCGGAACCGCATATGATCGCAAACAGCCTCAAGCGCCTGGGCGGCACATTCCGGGACATCAAAAAGCACAAGCGCCTGTTTATTTTCCTGATTGCGTATTTCTTCTATATCGACGGCGTGGGCACCATCATCAAAATGGCATCCACCTACGCCGCGGCGCTGGGCCTTGACGCCACCAGTATCATACTGGGTCTTTTATTGACTCAGGTGGTCGCGTTCCCGTGCTCAATCCTCTACGGCAAGCTGTGCGACCGGTTTTCCGCAAAGAAGATGCTCTATTTCGGCATCGCGACCTACCTGCTTGTGTGCGTGGTGGGCTTTGTGATGGCAGAGGCGTGGCAGTTCTTCCTGCTCGCGGGGCTGGTGGGCACCGCGCAGGGCGGCATTCAGGCGCTTTCCCGCTCCTACTTTGGAAAGCTGATACCGGATAAACGCCGCGCGGGCGAATTCTTTGGGCTGTATAACATTTTCGGCAAGTTTGAAAGCGTACTGGGCACCGCGCTGATGGGCGTGGTGATGTCTTTGACCGGCCGCGTCAACGACGGCGTTATTCCCGTCGCCATTACGTTCCTCATCGGCGCAACGCTGCTGTTCTTTGTGCAGGAGGATAAAGCCGCCTAAAACTGGACAGCAAATAAAGCCTGCTCAGAAAGTCCAACCTTTCCGGGCAGGCTTTTAACGTGAGCAACATACCAAACAAATGGACCGCACATCTAGGCTGTCTCGGCGCAAACATTATCGAAACATGGTATAATCTAGGAATTATATGCATTACATTGCAGCTATGCAAGAGCGAGGTAACTATGCCGGTTAAAATGAGAAGCTATACTTCCGAGCCGCTGTTTAGCAGCGACTATCAAAGCGTGCGCGAATTTTTACGCAAGCTTAACTGCGAGAATCTTGTATATCCCGGATTTACCTGGGGCAGATGGGAATGGATGACGACCCATTCCGTGCTTGACCGGGCTTCCCTAAGCAAAATTGGAATCTGGGAAGAAAACAATACCATTGTCGGCTTGGCCACTTATGAATCCGTATTGGGAGACGCCTATTTGTTTACCGCAAAAGGATACCGTTTTTTGCAATCTGAATTGCTTGCATATGCGAAAGGTGCCCTAGCAAACGAAAAAGGCTTACGTGTTCTCATTGACAACAATGATCGGGAGCTCCAAAGAGCGGCGTACAGGCTGGGGTTTGTCGCCACGACAGACCAGGAAAACACGGCAATGCTTGATATTACCCACGATCTTGCATACAGCTTGCCGGGCGGATACCGCATCATCAGCATGGCGGAAAATTGGGACTTCCATAAATACAATGAGGTCATCTGGCGGGGTTTTAACCATGAAGGGCCTCCGCCCTGCACCAATGAGGACATCAGAATCAGGAAAGAGATGCTGTCCAGCCCAACGATTATTCCGGAAATTGTACTTGCTGTTGTCGCGCCTGATGGAAAATATATATCTCATTGCGGGATGTGGTATTCGCCCGGGGATGAATATGCCCTTGTCGAGCCGGTTGCTACCGACCCGGATTACCGGATGATGGGGCTCGGCAAAGCGGCGGTATTGGAGGCGACCAAAAGGTGTGGACGTATGGGCGCCAAAATAGCGCTGGTGGGCTCATCTCAGCAGTTTTATTACAATATCGGGTTTTATCCCATACATACGGACAGCTGGTGGGCCTTACGGGCGCAATAAATCAAATATACAAAAAAGAAAGCCCGCAAGGGCTTTCCACCGTAATTATTCATTGCACACTATCCATTCTTTATTCCTACTTCGCCGCGTCCCGCAGCTTGCTGATGATGCGGTTTTCTAAGCGTGAAATCTGCACCTGGGAAACGCCCATCAATTGCGCAATTTCGGACTGCGTCTTGTCCTGAAAATACCTTAATACAATCAGCTGCCTCTCCCGCGCTTCCAGCTGACCCAGCAGTTCTTTTAACAGGATGCGGTCCACCACAAAGGTATCCTCCGCGCCCTCCTGCTGCATGCGGTCCATCAGCGTGGCTTCCGAGCCATCGTC
>JAEYHP010000171.1 GCA_023409435.1 Bacillota bacterium
CGCTATGAGGATGCGGCAGAGCTGGTCCGATACGCGCTTGCAAAAGATAATTAGTATTCTTTCGTGATATGCGCCCGGGGCTGTCTGGCTCCGGGCGTTCGTCTTTTGGGATCATATCTGATATGAATGTTTCTTTGGATTTTGAATACAAATCATTGGAACATATTTGCTCCCTATAAGTTGAAAACATGTGGTTTCAAATTTAGAAAGATATAGGAGCCGTTCTATGAGAGCAATGTGCAAACAGGACGCCACAGGGGGATTAACCGACATCCCCGGAATCTTGGTTGGGAACGCAGAGGATGCGAGCTGCCGCACAGGATGTACGGTGATACTTTGCCCTGAAGGCGCAGTTCCTGGAGTGGCGGTGACGGGGGGCAATCCGGGGACCTTGCTGACCGACGCCATACGCCCCGGCGCCAAGGAAAATGTAGTGCGTGCAATCCTTCTGACAGGCGGGAGTACTTTTGGGCTGCCCGCAGTAGGAGGAGTAATGCGTTGGCTTGTGGAGAATGTTGCAGAGGAGGCGCACATTGTGCCTGCGGCAGTGATCTATGATCTTACTTTCGCCAAAGGAGTAAGGCCTCCGGATGCAGCTATGGCGTATGCCGCCTGCCGATCAGCCAATGCCGGGCCAATATCCGAAGGAAATATAGGTGCCGGAGCGGGCGCAACCGTAGGCAAGTTTTATGGACATCCAATGAAAGGCGGGCTTGGTACAGCCTCTATTCATATTCCCGGCGGCCCAGTGGTAGCAGTCCTTGCCATAGTCAATCCTCTTGGAGATGTATGGGACGAAGGTCATATTGTTGTAGGCGCGCTGTGCCCAAACGGGACCTTTGTGAATCAAACGGAGGCAATGCTAAATGGTATTCCGTCGCCGCTATTTCTGGAGTCTGTGAACACCACAATCGCCGTGGTGGCTACTACAGCACGTCTAACCAGAGCAGAGGCAAGCAGAGTCGCAACGCTCGCCCATGATGGAATGGCCCGGGCTATTTCGCCCATCCATACGCAATGGGACGGAGATACGATCTTCTGTCTGGCTCTTGGTTCGGAACCCAATCACCTCACCGGCGACGCTGCAATTACTGTCTTAGGCACAGCCGCTGCGGTGGCAATAGAAGAGGCCATTGTTCGGGGTGCGCTGGCAGCACAGCCCAAATCTTACAGATAACAAGTTTCCCTGCCACGCTCCATATCAGCAGATAATGCGGGACCTTCCGATGACCCGGCCAAATCTGTCCAATGCAAGAATTTGAAAATATCGCCCGGTTGAATTGACATCAATCCGGGTTTCAAACCCGGTACGCGGAGTGCACGGCGAAGCCACCGATAGCCGGTTGCGTTCCTGGCCACTCAGTATCTGCCATGCGGCGGTTTGAGTAGATCCGTTCCAGGATGCAAAAACAAGCGTATGTTTGCCAAGGCGCTTTACAGCAATACTTGGAGGATCAAGCGGCAGGCCGATCCACCGGTTTTTAAACGCCCGGTAGGATATATTTTGATTGGAAAACCGAAGATTGTATAAAAAATTCCTGGATGGATTTTGTGCGGTATTTCCTTCATTAAAAAATTCAGAGACATAGGGCTCCTGCCCCCACCCGACAAACTGATTTCCGTTTGGCAGTTCCTGAACATTTCCCTGGCTTGCAACAAACAGCGCGGGGTCGTGGTAGTAGGTCCGGTCTACGCTTGCAATCCTGTTTTTAAAATTGAGTTTTAAAATCAAGCCCCGCGCCGGCCCTTGCGGAGGAGAAGTCGAGGAGGCGCAGCAGGCATCGTCAAACAAGCTTACTCTATTGCCGGCCCGATAACGCGCATCGTGCTGCCATGAGAAGTGAGCGTTTGGGCCAAAGGCAAAGTCGCTTTGTTTGCCGCCAAGCTGCCAAATGATATCCCCCGTTTTTTTATCAACATTGTAAATCGCCCACATGTTGCGCATGCTGATGAGCAACGTGTTGTTTGGCCCCTCTTCTACTGAATTTACATGAAAGCAATCCCATATATTATTGGTGCTTGTCGCATCTGAGGCAGGCACCATGGAGTCGGCAGGGTTTACATGATCAAGCACATTCCAAAAGAAAAGAAGCCTGCCGGTTTCAATATCCACTTCCTGAATGGAGTAGTTATCAAAATAGCCGTCAGCCGGGCCGCCATATGGCGTCAAATTTGCTCGCACCTGCTTGATGGCAGTAAACAAAGCGCTATTTCTCTTGGTGATCAGAAACTCATGAACATCAGCGGTATATCCCTTCTGCGCATATATTTTTTTAATAACATGGTAATTCTGATTCAGCATTTGAAAAAATGCTCCGGGTTCGGGATCTCCTGCCGGAAGATTGGGGTTTTGGGTTTGGGTTCCTGATATCGTTCCTTGCCACATCGTCAGAACCGGCTTGCCAAGATAGGCCTGCGTTCTAAAATCGGTGTTTTGCATATATCTATTTGGAAGCGGCCTGAACCACACCGGATTCCCGGCTTGATCCATAATCAATGATCCTGTCTGTCCAATCATTGTTTCCCCATACGCAGTGTACGGCGCAACGAATACCAGGCCGGAAGCTACCCCCGGTCTGTTCACATTGATTGTTACCTTCATAGGATGCAGTGCTGGAGCTGAAACAAAATTCCACACCCCAGCGCCCGGGTTATTTTGAAACGAACTTGCCGTTCTCATTTACATTTCTCCCCACTCAAGCTATGAGCAATATATTTTAATAACTATTGCTATAATATGAGATCACTTTTAGTCTTGTGAATTGAAAGGCATGCCCTTACAATATTCCAAGTATGGGGAACAATAACATCTGACGATGACATCTGTGCTATACTAATGCCAACCCCATTCAGGAGGAAGACAATGGGACAAGTCAAAATATACAGGGCGGTAGCAAAGCTAAATTCCCTGAACCTGTTTTTCCTGGATACCAGGACGCAGGGGCCGGTGATCCTCTGCCTGCACGGAAGATGGGGCCGCGCACAGACTTGGCACGCATTTATGCAGCAGTATGGGAAAGAGTACCGCATCATCGCGCCGGACCAGCGCGGGCACGGCCTGAGCGACAAGCCCGTTTCCCGCTACACGGCGGAAGAAATGGCGGAGGACGCTGCAGCGCTTCTTGATTATTTGAACATTGAGCGGGTGATACTCGCCGGTCATTCCATGGGAGGCCGTATCGCTGGACATTTTGCAGCCCTGTATCCTGCGCGCGTCCAGGCTTTGGCAATACTCGATAAGTCCGCGGACGGGCCTGCGGTAAAGGCGTTGTTGCCTCTTGCCGATATCCCGGCAGTTGATCCGCTGACAAAGGACTGGCCCATGCCTTTTGCGACGCTGCAGCAGGCGCAGGCCTTTCTCAGGGAATATGCGGACTCCGCGCTGGAACACGAATATTTTATGGGGAGCCTCTACGAGGACGAAGCGGGCTACCAGATGAGGTTCAGCGCCCAAGCGATCGCTGCCAACATCGCCCACGAGGAAAGCTGGTACCACCTGCTGCCGCGCATCCAATGCCCCGTCCTGCTGGTGCGCTCCTCCAGCCATGAGGCGGTACCCGACGAGGCGTATGAAAAAATGCAATCCTTGCTTCAGAATTGCACCGCACGGGAGATCTCCAACCCCGACCATAACGTCCACCTGAGCAACCCGCCGGAATTCTACGCACATTTTGATGCGTTTCTGAGCAATACTCCCGGCGGCCGCCCCTCTAAATAACAGGCAGGCGCCCATATTTAGTTCATGTTCTTTCCGGCAGGTTCATAAGATAGAACAATGGAAAGAACGCTTCAGGCAGAAATGGGTGATCGCTTTGTTTGAATATACCGTACAGCCCGGGGATACGATCTATTCCATTTCCCGTTTGTTTGGCATTACCACCAGCGCCCTGCTCTCCGCCAATTCGCAAATCACCGATATCGACAGCATTCTTGCGGGCCAAACGCTGCGTATCCCCGGCACGCATGGCATTCGCCCCACAATCGAGGTAAATGGCTACGCATACCCGACCGTAGATGAGACCACCCTCAGAAACGTGCTGTCCTATCTGACGTATCTGAGCATCATCGGCTTTGAGACGAATCCGGACGGCACCATCGTATATGCCGACGATACGGCGCTGATCAATACCGCGCTTTTATACCGTGTGGCCCCGCTGATGGTGGTTTCCAACCGTGATAGGTCCGGAAATTATTTGGGTGCGCTCGCGCATACCCTGCTGATAAGCGCCGACCTGCAGCAAACGCTGATCAAAAATATCATTGCCCATCTGCGGGATGCAAAGTATTACGGGGTGAACATCGATTTCTCGGAGCTTTACGCGGAGGATTATGTCCTGTACGCGGCCTTCCTGCAATCATTGACCTCGCAGTTGCATCCGCTTGGCTATATCGTTGTTGTGGCTCCCAGGATCAATATTCTGCTTGAGCAGCAGGAATTTCTTGAACAAATCAACCGGCTCTACTTCTTCAACGCCCTGATGGATCGCCTGGTCATACGTACCACAATATGGACCTGCACCTACGATGAAAGCCGCACGCGGTCCCTTATCGATGACCTGCAGCGGGCTGTGGATTTTGCATCCGATTTGATTTCCAGCAATAAAATTCTTCTGACGGTACCCAACTGCTGCTATGACTGGCGGATCACCGACGGCGAAGCAGTCCTCTACCGCTCGCTTTCCCCGGCGCAGGCGGATGAGCGGTTGATGGAAACCCGTGCAAAAGTGCGCATCGATCCGCAGACTCAGGCGTCCTATTTTTATTACTATGCCGAGGACGGCACGCTGCACCAGGTCTGGTGCGAAAACGAAACCAATCTGAGAGGACCGCTGGCGCTGGTGAGCACATATAACCTGGGCGGCGTCAGCTTCCGCACGATCGACCGTTTCTCCATGGTAAGCTACCAGACACTGGGGAGCCTTTACGAAATCCGCAAGGTCGTCTGAATGCGGTTGTGTCGCGTTCGACCATTGGCAGATGCCACGACGGCTTTTTGCCGCTTATGTATGTACGATCCTTTGCGAAAGAGGGATGCGATTTGTTCGACTATACCGTGCAGCCAAATGACACGATCTATTCCATCGCGCGGCTGTTTGGCATTACCACCGCGCAATTGCTTTCAGCGAACCCCATACTTCAATATGGCGGCGGCCTCGCCGTCGGCCAGACGCTGCATATTCCGCAGCTTGAGGCCGTGCGCCCTGTCATTGAGGTAAACGGCGATACTTACCCTACGGTGAGCTACGAAGTATTGTGGAACGCGCTGCCCTATCTCACCTATCTGAGCATACTGAGCTATAACGTAAGGCCCGACGGCACGCTCTCCTCCATCGATGATACACAGCTGATCGGGACGGCACGCCAGAGAGGCGTGGCGCCGCTGATGACCGTTACCAATATCGACCCGAGTATCGACCCGATTACCGGTTTTTCCGGTGAGCTGACGCACGCTCTGCTTTCGGACGCTGCCCTGTCCCAAACGCTGATCACAAATATCATCGCAACCCTCAACGGGAAAGATTATTATGGCGTGAACATCAATTTCGCAGAACTGTATTCCAGCGATTATATCGCTTTTGCGGAGTTTCTGAGATCCCTTGCCACGCAACTGCATCCTTTGAACTATATCGTGGTTGGCAGCCCGAGAATCAGCGTCCTCATTGAGCATCAGACCGCTTTGATTGAGGCAAATTCTTTCTTTCCCTTCAACAGCAGTCTGGATCGCCTCATACTGCGCACCACCGAGTGGGTATGCACTTACGAGTACCACGAGATGTCGTATATCGATGAACTGCAGGAAGCGATTGATTTTGCAACCCGGCTCATCTCCAGCCCGAAGGTGCTTTTATCGATACCCGGCTGCTGCTACGATTGGAGGCTGGGGGCGGAGTACAAAGAACTTTACCGCCTGCTTTCCTCGGCCCAGGCGGACGCACTGGTTTTAGAGACAGGTGGGGTGTTTCGCATCGACCCGCGCTCCCGAACATCGCATTTTACATATTTTACCCAAGACGGCGCGCTTCACGAAGTTCTATGCCAGAGCGATACCAACCTCAGAGCACCGCTTGACCTTGTGGAGGCCTACAACCTCGGCGGCGTAAGCTTTCATACCATAGAAGACTTTTCCGTCACCAGTTACCAGATGGTCACGGCAGAGTTTGAGATCCGCAACACCTCCCTTTAAACGCAAACAAATCCCGCAACGCATAAGCGTCGCGGGATCTTTTATAAATTAGAATGCGGTTACTTCTTATAGCACAGATACCAGGACTCGCACGTCATGCCTTCCGGGCCCATCATGCGCTCGAGCATGTCGTGATAGTTGCCCGGCGGGGGCACAACGCCGGGATCCCCGGGCTTCCAGCCCGCGGGGGTGACAAGCCCCGTTTCGTCCGTAAACTGAAGCGCCTGCACCACTCTTAGAATTTCCGGTATGCTTCTGCCCGTGGTCATGGGATATGTGAGTATGGCGCGGACTTTCTGCGCTGGATCGATAATGAACGTGGAGCGTACCGTCGCTTCCGTGCTCACATCCGGTGCCAGCATCCCGTACAGGCGCGCAACTTCGCCGCGCCGGTCCGCAACGATGGGAAACGGAATGCGCATGCCCGAAATCTGGTAGATGCTGTCCACCCACGCAAGGTGGGAGGGGTTGCTGTCTATGCTCAGACCCAAAAGGTAGGTGTTGATTGCGCGAAACGCGTTTGCATGCCCCGTAAACGCCAGAAATTCCGTGGTGCATATGGGCGTAAAATCTCCCGGATGCGAAAAGAATACCAGCCACATACCTTTATAGCGAGACATATTGACCGGCCCCATGGTGCTATTGGCGCTAAAATCGGGTGCGGACATGCCGATGCGCAAGCAGGATTCTTCCATATTCCATCCCCCCTCGCCTCATTGTATGCGGTATACCCCAGGCATTAGCCTTAAAATATCCCCCGTGAAAGAAGGTGCCCTGATATCATGGCCGGTTTGTGAATTTATTCTTACCGCCTTGCGTATCCAATGCGCGTCCTTCATAATAGCCGTATCAATCTTGAAGCGCAGGAGAAAACGCCAGTGAAGACTGTCCTATCCGCGCTCTTGCTGGCAGCCGCTATGCTGCTTGCAGCATGCGCCGCCCCTTTGCAGAGCCCTCAGGCGGCGCCCCAGGCTACGCTTACGTCCGCTCTCTCCACCCCCGCGCCCAACCCGCCGGAAATTGAGTCCGTCATTGTGCAGGCTGACCCATCCTACGAAGATTTTTTTGCGTCGGACCCTTTTTCACAGCTTTCGGCGGAAGTGAAGCAAGTATGGGACCCCGACCGCGAGCTGTACAACGCGCTGTTTTACGCAGTACGGGAGCATGAAGAGTCGTTTGATGTTTCCGACTATGAGCTGAGCAATCAACAAGTATCGGCTGCCTGCGACAGCCTGTATGAGCAGGCCGGGCTGCAACTGTACTATTTATACCGAATTAAGTATGACAGAGCCAAAGGCAAGGTAACTTTTCAGTATATTGACGATACACCGGAGCAAATTCAGGCGACACAGGATACGTTTTATAAGCAGATGAACCATCTGCTCTATAATGTGGCGCCGGAAGGCTACAGCCCGATACAGCGGTTTTTCAGCGTATATGATTACATTGCGCGGTATGCCAGCTACACCGATGACATGAGCGACGCAATGAAAACAACGGTCAACGGCGTTCTGGTGCTGCGTGCGGGGATATGCGGGAGTTTTTCCATGCTTACAAGCTATGCGCTCAATTTCCTACAGGTTCCCACGGAGTATGTGTCCAACGAAGCGCACGCATGGAACATCGTCACATTGGACCGCACCCGGTTCCAGACAGATCTGACATGGGGCGCCGGGTCGGCGGGCGGCCCCGAGAGCAACATCCATTACATATTGATGGACGACGCGCGGCGCATGGAAACCCTAACGTTAAACGGAATCGCGCAGTATGCAGCCATCAGCGGATATCCGCGGCAAGCCCCCACCGCTCCCCTGCCCTGCACGGATGCCCGCTACAGCCCGCTTGCGCAGGCCTACGGCGCCTATGCCCTGGATATGGAAAACGGCTGGCTCTATTACACGAACGACGCAGGCATCCAAAGGATGCAACTGGACGGAACACAAATCGAAACCGTATCCTCTGAGCGGTCTTACAATATTGCCTATTTTGATGGCATACTCTATTTCGCAGATGAACCTTCGGCGAGACTATTCCGCAAACTGCCCGATCAGCCTCCGGAGCTGCTGGATGACTTTGCCCCGGTATACCAGCTATATCTTTCGGATGGGGTGCTGCACTACGGGGACGGCATGAGCATTGAGAAAACCATAGACCTGAACCCCTTCCAATCCGGCAGCATTCCAAATGAGAATATGCGCCAGGATTCGCCCGCCGCCGTAGCAAGCACCCATACCTACGCAATTGAGGTGGAATTCTCAAAGCCCATGGACACCGACTCGCTGTTTAGGGATAAGGTTGGCCTGCTGACCGATGCGGGGCAATCTTTGCCGCTGCACCTAAACTGGAGCGGCGACGGGAAAACGCTGACGATAAGATCCGCTTCCAATCTGGCGCTGGAAAATGACGTTACACTGTATCTTGCACCGGGGTTACGCTCCGCTGATGCTCAATTAACGCAGTTAGGCGTAGCCAAACGGATAGAAATTGGGGATGCGGCCCCGCAGTGATTTACCAATCTTGGCAGAATCGCGCAGCTCAATTTTCTTGACAGCTGATTTTATATTTTATACAATATAATAGCATAAAATATAAAGGAGAAATTGCAGGATGTCTGTTTATCCGTTTTCCTACCGTTCCATAGAAGGAAATGACGTCTCCCTTTCCGATCATGCGGGTAATGTGCTGCTCCTTGTCAACACCGCAAGCAAATGCGGCTTTACCCCGCAGTATGAGGGATTGGAAAAGCTGTATCACGATTATAAAGAGAAGGGGCTTGTGATACTCGGCTTCCCCTGCAACCAGTTCGGCGAGCAGGAGCCGGGCACGAACGACGACGTGCAGGAGTTCTGCAAGGCAAGGTACGGCGTAACTTTCCCCCTTTCTGAAAAGGTGGAGGTGCGCGGAGAACACAGTATCCCGCTTTACCAATATCTCACCGCCAATACGGCCTTTCAAGGCTTCGGCCGCGGCGCAAAGGCAAAAACGCTGGAGCTGTTTTTAAAAGCCAGGTACGGCAAAGACTATCGCGACAGCTCCATCAAATGGAACTTTACAAAGTTCCTGATCGATAAAGAGGGCAATATTGCGGGACGCTATGAGCCCACCGTTTCGCCTGAGGACATGGAAGAAAAAATCAAGGAGCTGTTATAGCCCGCATGAGTGAAGACGCGCGCAACGATGCCCTGCTTCTGGGCAACCAGCTTTGCTTTGCCCTGTATGCCGCCTCCAAGGAGATCATCCGGCTTTATACGCCTTACCTCTCCCCCTATGGGCTGACATATACGCAGTACATTGTGCTGCTTGCGCTCTGGGAGCAGGACGATATCTCCGTTTCAGCCTTGGGCGCGCGGCTTACGCTTGATTCCGGCACGCTTGCGCCTCTTTTGAAAAAGCTTGCGGAAAAGGGATATGTGGAGCGTGTGCGCGAAAGCCATGACGAGCGCGTGGTGAAAATTCGGCTGACGCAGGCGGGCCGGGATTTGAAGCGCGCTTTTTGGGATCTGCCGCAAAAGCTTGCTTGCCACATCGCGCTGCCTGTGGAACGGCTCGTTGCGCTCAAAGCGGAACTGAACGCGCTGACGGAGAGCGTAAAGGCAGGCGAATAGTTTTTTGCATAAAAGGAAGGACAGGCGTCATGCCTGTCCTTTTGCGTTTATTTTCTATTCGTCTCGCTTAGGCTCTTCCTGCTGCTCCTCTAATTCAATCGAGTCAGGCTGTTTTGGGGCCTGCGTTCCGGGAACGCTCTCTTCTTCAGCCGCGCGGGGCTGGCCGAACATCGCGTAGAATAACGGGGAGAGCAGCGCGGGAGCAAGCGCGAACATATCAGGGAAACCGACCTTTAGCAGGCCCGTATGCAGGTACGTAAACGGCCAGACAGGTATGAACAGCCATTCTGGTACTGTTTGCGCCCGGGCGACAAACTCCTGCCCTATGACGAAGATAACAAAATAGTACAGCACCACATAGCCTGCCGAGCGAATGATTTCATCCTGCTTGAGCTTCCGCAAAAACAACAGGCCGCAAAGCAAAAACAACAGAACCGCAGCAACAACGCCTATGGGAAACACGCTCTCCGAAGGGATTTGCCCCGCCTCCGCCAAACCGGCAGCAATACGGCTGACGGCGAAGTTTAATATCCCCGTACCCAGGCATATGAGCGGCACGCATATCTTCTTCCGAAACGGGATGGGTTTTCTTTTGGCGGCGGCAAGCTTCATGAACGAATCCCCTTATCTATGCAAGTAATTGGTACAGCCACAACGCTGTAGAAAGTATGCCCATGACGCAGGCAAACATCAGAAGCGCCATAGGCAGGCGGCGCTGTTTTTTGGTGCTCCTCCCGCGATACTCCAAGCCAGCTATAAGCAGACCTGTGAGCGCGGCGGCGGAAGCCGTAAACCCCGGCAGGCGCGTATACCACGCCCCATCAAGAAAAAAATGGTCCGCGAGCAAAAAGCCCGCAGCGGTGCTGCATAAAAAAGAAAGCAGCGACGCCAATACACTCCCCCCTTTACGCCGAACTAGCAGGATTATACCATGAAAAAGTCACAAAAAACAGGTGGAGCGGTTATCTCATGCATGCTATACTATAACGTGAAGCAATAGGGTCTATATATTGCAATTTTTAATAAGTTCAAGGAGGGTATTTCGAATGCAATACTCCCGCGAGGTGGAGGAAATGGTTTGCGTCGCCAAGGGCGCAAAGCATGGCCCTGCCCCCATTCCCGAGGAGGGCAAATGGGTAAAGGCCACGCAAATTACGGATATCAGCGGGCTTACGCACGGCGTGGGCTGGTGCGCGCCGCAGCAGGGCGCATGTAAACTGACGCTCAACGTCAAAAACGGCGTCATCGAAGAGGCCCTGGTGGAGACCATCGGATGTTCCGGCATGACGCATTCGGCGGCCATGGCGGCCGAAGTGCTGCCCGGCAAGACTGTGCTTGAAGCGCTCAATACCGACCTTGTATGCGACGCCATCAACACCGCCATGCGCGAGCTGTTTTTGCAGATTGCCTATGGCCGCACGCAGAGCGCCTTCTCCGAGGACGGCCTGCCCATCGGCGCGGGCCTTGAGGACCTGGGCAAAGGCTTACGCTCCCAGATCGGCACCATGTACGGTACCGGCGCAAAGGGCGTACGGTACCTGGAAATGGCGGAAGGCTATGTGCTGGGCATCGGCCTTGACGCAGAAGATCAGGTGATTGGTTACCGCTTTGTCTCTTTGGGCAAGATGATGGACGCTATTAAGAAGGGCATCGATCCCAAGGAAGCGTTTGAAAAGAACGTCGGCACCTACGGCCGCTTTGCGGAGGCCGTCAAGGTGATCGACCCGCGCCACGAATAAGAAGGGAGGGAGTTTCCATATGATCCAGTTTGAAGGGTACGACAGAAGAATAGAAAAAATCAACCGCTCCCTCGCCGAATACGGCATCAAAGGCCTTGAGGACGCGCAGGCGATCTGCAAGGAAAAGGGCGTGGATGTTGAGGGAATTGTGCGTTCCATTCAGCCCATCGCGTTTGAAAACGCGGTTTGGGCATATATCGCGGGCGCTGCCATCGCCATTAAGAAGGGTTGCAAGACTGCTGCGAATGCCGCGGAAGCGCTGGGCCTTGGGCTTCAGGCATTCTGCATCCCCGGCTCCGTCGCGGACCAGCGAGCCGTAGGCCTTGGCCATGGCAACCTCGCGGCCATGCTGCTGCGCGAGGAGACCAAGTGCTTTGCGTTCCTGGCGGGCCATGAAAGCTTTGCCGCAGCCGAAGGCGCCATCGGCATCGCAAAGACCGCCAACAAGGTAAGGAAGAGCCCCCTGCAGGTCATATTGAACGGCCTTGGCAAGGACGCCGCCACCATCATCTCCCGCATCAACGGGTTTACTTTGGTGGAAACCGAATATGATTATTATACCGGGGATTTAAAAATCGTCTACGAGAAGTCGTTCTCCACCGGAGATCGCGCCAAGGTGCGCTGCTACGGCGCGGACGACGTGAACGAAGGCGTCGCCATCATGCGGCATGAGAACGTGGACGTTTCCATCACCGGCAACTCCACCAACCCCACCCGCTTCCAGCACCCGGTTGCCGGTACCTACAAGAAGTGGTGCAACGAGAACGGCAGGAAGTACTTCTCCGTGGCCTCCGGCGGCGGCACAGGCCGCACGCTGCACCCGGACAACATGGCGGCAGGCCCCGCTTCCTACGGCATGACGGACACCATGGGCCGCATGCATTCGGATGCGCAGTTTGCCGGCTCCTCCTCCGTGCCCGCGCACGTGGAAATGATGGGCCTCATCGGCATGGGCAACAACCCCATGGTCGGCGCTTCCGTCGCGGTGGCGGTGGCCATCGAGCAGGCTGGTTAAGGTAAAAGTGGACCGCGGCGCATGGAGACCCCTCCATGCGCCGTTTTACTCAAAGGAAGATTTATTTCTTTCCTGCAAAGAATCCGTTTCTGATACCCGTTTTCTGTTTACAATTAGTACGATATGCCTCGGGGTTTCCCCGGGGAAACGTCCGGAGTGAAAGGAGAAACACATGAAATCTTTGAAAGGCACCAAGACGGAAGCAAATTTGTTGGCGGCGTTCGCCGGGGAATCCCAGGCGCGCAACAAGTACACCTACTATGCGTCCCAGGCCAAGAAGGAC
>JAEYHP010000139.1 GCA_023409435.1 Bacillota bacterium
GGGGGTGTTTTTCTTTTTATTTACGGTATGGGCGCTTTCCGCGCCGACGTCTATTTTTTAATGTGGGGAAACTGCGTTTCCCCACGCCCCTTCCTTAAGAACGCCCGTACTCAGTCTAGCGGCGTACTTGAGAAACGGTGTGTCCCCAGTGGTATATTCGGGGATTTTGCAAGATATCTAGCCTTTAACTGCACAGCCGATTCCCCCACCCCTTCCTTAAGAACGGCTGTTGCAGCCGTTGAGCAGAGGGTCTCCTGCCATAAATAAGAATCTCTTAAAATGACCGACAAGCCTGAACACGTTATCTCCCGTCGAGTATGCGCCGTCGCAGCAAATATGTTCCCCATGGCTTTGTATAATAAAGGCTCCGCGAAATATCGCGGAGCCTTGTTAGCTTCTTCTTATACCTATCTTGACCGGAACAGCGCAAGCGCCTGCTCATAGTTCGGCATGGCCATCATGCCGCCCTTCTTGGTGGCGCACAGTGCGCCTACGGCGTTTGCGAAGCGCACACGCTCCATAATGCTCAGTTCCGGATGGTTAAGCTGCATGTAGATAGCCGAACCCATGAACGAATCCCCGCAGCCGGTGGTATCTACGGCCTGCACGGGGAAGCCCTCCACAAATCCCTGTTCGGAGGCTGTGGCGTAGTAGGCGCCCTTTCCACCATAGGTGATGTAACAGGTCTTGATGCCCATATCTAGAAGCTTCTTTGTTCCCGCCTCGGGGTCGCCCGCCGAAACATTCAGCAGCATTGCCATCTCTTCTTCGGAAAGCTTCACGACATCAGCCAGCGGCAGTGCGCCGTAGAGCTCCTGTATGGCGTGCTCCTTGCTGCCCCACAGCGGCGCGCGATAATTGGGATCGTAGGAAATTTGGATGCCGTGTTCTTTGGCGTAACGTACGGCGGAAAGCGTGGCCGCCCGAGCGGGATTGCGTTTTAAGGTCAGGGAACTGAAATGCAGGTTGCGGCACTGGTCGATCAGAGAATAGTCCAGCAGTTCCCCCTTCAGCTCCGTATCCGCACCGGGGTCGCGCAGGAAAGCGAACTCGCGCTCGCCGTTGTCCTGAAGGCTCACGAAAGCGAGCGTGGTGTGTATGACGGGTACGGTCTGTATGCCGCGGGGTTCAATGTTGCAGGTGGTGAGCATCTGCTTTAAGAACCGGCCAAATAGGTCGTCTCCCACCGCACCGATTACCGCAGCTTTGCCGCCCAGAGCGGAGACTGCCGCCGCGCAGTTGGGCGGGCCGCCGCCGGGATTCATTTCATAGGCCGGGTTCCCCATGGAGCCGCGTCCGGACGGCGTAAAATCGATCAGATATTCACCGACAACAACGATATCAAACATAAAATTAAAATTCCTCCATAGGCATGGTTTTGGACAGAGCCTTCACGCCCATTGTCTCAGTATAGCATATTTTGCAGCCTGGCTGAAATGAAAAAAGCGGCCCGCAAAGCCGCTTCCATCGGACTGTTTACCTTACGGCATGGAGGGATCCGGCACAGGGCTGATCGCCCCGCGTTCCCGGAGCACAAGCTCCACTTCCTCCGCCGGCATGGGATGGAAGTAGTAGTAGCCTTGCACCTCATCACACATCCGCTGGGCCAGAAAATCCAGCTGCTGTTTGGTCTCCACGCCCTCCGCAATCACTTTGAGCCCCAGGTTCTTCGCCAGGCTGATGATGATTTTGGTCACGGCATGATCCTTGGTGGTGCCGCCAATGCTGTGGACAAACTGCATATCCATTTTGATCCGGTCAATCGGCAGCAGCTTCAGCCGGCTTAAAGAGGAATACTCGGTGCCGAAATCGTCTATAGAGATGGAAACGCCCAATTCCTTGAGGCCGGAAAGCACATGAATGGTATGTTCCACGTTCTGCAAAGCGGCGCTTTCCGTCAGTTCCAGCTCCAGGCAGGCGGGGTTCAGGCCGGTTTGCTGCAGCACGCGCGCAACCTGCAGGGCAAAGGTGGGGTTGGTAAACTGTATGGCGGAAATATTGACCGCCGTACGCACGGCGGGAAGGCCCATCTGCTGCCACTCAACGTTCTGGGCGCACGCGGTGCGCAGCACCCATTCGCCAATGGGGTTGATGAGCCCCGTATGCTCCGCAAGCGGGATAAAGTTATATGGCGGGACCATCCCCAGTTCGGGGTGCTTCCACCTGAGCAGCGCCTCCAGCCCTATGATGGCGCCGCCCTTGACGTCGATCTGCGGCTGGTAATACAGCGTCAGTTCCTGCCGCTCCAACGCATGGTACAGGTTGTTGGTCAGGTTGAGGCGGTCGGTGACCTCCTGCTTGAGCGAAGGGGAGCAGATCACGTACTGGTTTTTTCCCTTGGCCTTGGCCTGATACATGGCGATATCCGCATTCTTTACCAATGCATCCGCGGTGTCGCCGTCCATCGGGTAGACGGAAATGCCCGCGCTCGCGGTGATGTTAAACTCCTGTCCATCCAGGCAGAACGGCAAGCGGAACAGGTTCATGATGCGGTCCGCAATCAGCGGGAGATCGCTGAGTGTTGTTAGATCGTTGATCAGCACCAAAAACTCATCCCCGCCAAAACGGGAGACGGTATCCTTGGGCCGCAGGGAGGAGATGAGCTGCTTGGAAATCAGTTTGAGCAGCAGGTCGCCGCTTTCATGGCCCATGGTATCGTTGACATTCTTAAACGAATCGAGGTCCAGAAACATCACGGCGAACTGGCGGCCACGCCGGGATACCATCTGAATGGCCTGTTCCACGCGGCTGTTGAAGGAAATGCGGTTGGGCAGGTTGGTCAGATGGTCGTAATACGCCATTTCGTTGATGGCGCGCTCGGATTCGGCTTTAGAAAGCGCATCCCCCAGCATGTTGGCAATAATGCGCATGGCGGCGCGGTTTTCTTCGGTACAAACGCTTTTGTCGGTGCAGGGCATCACCAAAATGCCAAAGGAGGTCCGGTTCACGCTTACCGGGAACATCGCCGCGGTATGCGCTTGCTCCATCAGACGATGGATCTCGGTTGCTTTCTCCATATCCATCCCCAGGAAGTTCGGCTCGATGGAAGGGACGTCTTCCCTGTTCCATTGCAGCACAGAATTGATCATAGTCTCGTTTCCCAGCGTCAGCAGCAGATAGACCTGCTGTACCTGAAAGAACATGCCAAGGCGGAACAGCGTATGTTCGATCTTTTCGCGGATATTAAACAGGCTGGAGGAAACCAGTTCGGAAGAAAGCTCGAAAAAAAGCTTTTGCAGCTGAATTTGAGCCCGGTTTTGCCTAAGCCGGGAGACATATACCCTGTTAATAAAAAGCGCAACGAGAAAACCTATGAGGAGGATGAGTATGCGGATCATATAGTGATCCGTCGGGACCGCCACAGACCGTGCGGGCGCAAATGTCCAAAGCGCAAGCTGCGAAACCACGGCCGAGACGGTTATAGCGATCAATGCACCCTTCTTCTCATAGAGCAGCGCGATGAATAGCAGCACAAACGAAAACGGCCAGACCGCCATGGCGCCGGTATCCGCAAAGCGAAGGGTGATTACCGGAATTGAGACGCAGATGACGGCAAGCGCGATGTATTCTTTGGTACTGTCTTTTAGGCGCATGCGGGAGGAGGTCCAGATGGTAAACCCAAACAGCAGCAGCAGAACGGAAAAAGGCAGCGCCTCGGAAACGGTTAAAACGCGGTACAGATAGTATTCCACAACAAAATATAGAAAAGCTGCCGCAAGGTACATCAGGCCCAAATAATCAAACAGCCGGGTATGCATTTTTTTATCAAGAATCAGGTCTTCTTCCGGTTGCCGGGTATCCATCAATCCGTACCGCCGTACACAGTAGAACATCGACCCGATCGGGAAGAGCATCAGAAGCGGCATCAATTGAGGGATTCGTATGGATAGGACAATGTTAATCAGAAGATAGAGCGCGGTACCCGCAAGCAAGACAATCATGGATTGCGTAATCACGCGGGCAGCGCTGCGGTTTGCTTCTCCCTCCTGCTTTTTCATATGACCGCGAAGCAGAATCACGCAGAGTGCTGCGTGCAGCAGAATATAAACCAGGAACCACAGATTGGAGGCTTTCAGGCTTCCGGTCATTACCCAGCCCAGCGCAGTGGGCACAAGCTCATACGCAAGGGGCGAGGCCAAGGGCCTGACGAAAAAGAGAGCCACGCTTACCGCCGGAGGCGTATACATCAGCGCATAGATCCACCATTTTTTTAAAGCGTGGGATTGGATAAATTGCAGCACAAAATGCAAAAGGACGCTGTAACAAAAACTCCAGCCTACCCCCGCAAGCCGCAGCCAGAGTGTAACGACAGACAGTTCTTTTGCGGAATTCGCAATCGAGCAGCCAAATGCCCAAATGATAAAGCAGTATCCAAAACCAAAAAACAGCTGGTTCAGCTTGTTGCGAATGCCAAGCCCCAGGACAGAAAAAGAAACGAATATGACAAAGGCGCAAAGTGAAAAAAAGAAAACGGATACCAGCATGGATGAAATCTGCATGGTCCAATTGCAGCCCTTTCGTTTCGCTGTTATAAGATATCGGCTGAATCAATCTCCGGCTAAAGTAGACAAAGCTCGAAATTTGTAAATTTTACCGGAAATCGAAATATTGACAGAACTATATCAAGATGATATAGTATTATTCGGAAAGGCGGGAAAGTATGGCAAAAGAAAACACCACAAGGTTTATATTGCTTGGCCTTTTAAGCCATGGGGATATGAGCGGATACGATATGAAGAAGCGGATGGATCTGTCTGTCAGCCATTTCTGGAACGTCGGCTTCGGGCAGATTTATCCTACGCTCAGGGAGCTGAGCGCCGAGGGCCTGGTACAAAAAAAAGAATGCCCGCCCGAAAAAGGGCCCGTAAAAATCGTGTATTCCATTACGGAGCAAGGACGTGAAGCGTTATTAACCTGGCTCAGGCTTCCGGAAGAAAAAGAATATACGCGCTACGAACTGCTGCTCAAGCTCTTTTTCAGCGCCAGACTCCCGGTGGAATACAGTCTGGAGCGCATCGCGGCTTTTCAATCGCGGTACGAACAAAACCTGTTTTTGATGGAGCAGTTTATGGAAGAACTTAAATCCATACTGGGTACCGAGCCGGATCACAAATATTATTACCTGACCGCGCTTTTTGGGAAATACGTCTATCAGGCCTACCTTGCCTGGGCGAAAGAAGCGCAGGACATGCTTGCATATCAAATTGAGGAGTAGATCATATGAAAAAACGTCAACGCCTGCGCCGTGCGCTGCTGCTCGGCTCCTTTTTGCTGTTTCCCATCACAATCAACTATCACTCCCCCTACCTGATCTTGCAGGGCAGCATGGAAGGCGTGCTGGCGGGGAGCGCGCTTTTATTTGCGGGGCAATTCCTGTTCTCCATACTCTTCGGGCGTTTGTTCTGCGGCTGGCTTTGCCCTGCGGGGGCGCTGCAGGAAGTATGCGCAGGCATTGTGAACAAGCCCGTAAAGAAAAAGGCGGACATCGTCAAATATATACTCTGGGTGCCGTGGCTTGGTTCCATCATCGCGGGCTTTGTTGCCGCGGGGGGCATACAAAAGATCGACCCTATTTACTATACGGACGGCGGGATCTCCGTGAACGAGCCGACGCGCTATGTGATTTACTTTGGCTTTATCCTGCTTGTAATCGTGCTTGCCTTTACGGTAGGAAGGCGCGGCGCCTGCCACAGCGCGTGCTGGATGGCGCCGTTCATGGTGCTGGGAGGGCTGCTTGGGCGGGCGCTGCATTTGCCCGCACTGCAAATGAAGCCCGCACAGGAAAAATGTACTTCCTGCAAAACGTGCGAGAAAGCCTGTCCCATGAGCCTGCCGGTGCAATCCATGGTAACAAAAGGCGATATGCGACATACCGAATGCATCCTCTGCGCCAGCTGCGCGGACGCCTGCCCCAGACATGTCATCACAATGGGGTTTAAAACGGCGGCCAAAACCGTAGAACAAAGCGCAATCGCAAGCCATTAAAAGCTATCATAAAAAAGCGGAGACCGAATTGATACTCGGCCTCCGCTTTTTATTCACCCTTAAAGTTCCTTCCGCATGCACACCGATTCTCCCATACATTCGTATGGCCCGTAGTTGGGGATTATGGTGTAACCCATGTTGGCGTAGAGCGCAACGGCGGAAACGAGGGGTTTGCCCGTTTCGAGTATCAGGCATCGGTATCCTTTTTCCCTCGCTTTTTCTTCCACCGCTTGCATAAGGATACGGGAAAGCCCCTGTCCGCGGTATTCCACGCGCATGAACACGCGCTTGACCTCGGCTACGTCCTCTTCATATTCCTTGAAGCTGGCGCAGCCCACGGGCAGCGCGCCGTCATAGAGCACAAATGCGTCGTGGATATAGTCCAGCTTGTTGAGCGGCACATATTCGGCGCGGTTCTCCTCCCCGCCAGCGAGCGCGTTGAGATATGCGTCGAGCATGGAGCACAGCAAAATAAAATCGGCATTTCCGCCATCCGTATAGACCAATTCCATATGAATACCCTTCAAACGGTTTTTCAGTATTATAAAACAAATCAACCGAATCAGAAATACGAAATTATTGTTGGAAGGAAACCGTACACGCAAGGCTGCCTTGGGGGTATAATAGCTATAAGCGATTTTTATTTCTTTTTAAAAAGGAGCGTAACATGGGTCTTTACAAAACCGGCGAGATTCTTAAAGATGCACAGGCGAAAAAATACGGCGTCGGCTTCTTTGATGTAATCGATCTTCATATGATCCGCGCTTATATCACGGCAGCGGAAGAGGTCAATTCCCCCGTAATTCTCGGGCCCGCGGAGAGTCTACTCACATACAGCGCCTTGGAATGGCTCGCCCCGCTGATGCTGCAGGCCTCGCGCATGGCGAAAGTACCCGTCGCCATTCACATGGACCATACCTACCGCTATGACGTCATGCTGCAGGCCATGCGTCATGGGCTGTGCTCCGTCATGTTCGATGGCTCCAGCCTGCCGTATGAGGAAAACGTAAAAAAGAGCGCGGAGTTTGCTCGCATCGCTCACGCCATGGATGTGGAGCTTGAAAGTGAGCTCGGGCATGTGAGCGGCCTGGAAGGGGAAACGGGCACCGAAGAGGAAAACGTCTATACCGACCCGGACGCGGCGCAGGACTTTGTGGAGCGCACGAATACGGATTTTCTTGCCGTTTCCATCGGCACCATACACGGGGTCTATAAAAAAGCGCCCAAGCTGAATTTGCCGTTGCTTGCGGACCTTCGCGGCAGGCTAGCCGAACCTTTGGTGCTGCACGGCGGTTCGGGGCTGAGCGACGACGATTTTCGGAACGTCATTGCGGGCGGCGTATCCAAAATTAATATTTATACGGATATCATACTAGCCGCCAACAAGGCCATTGCAGAAAATGTATCGCTGCGGTATGAGGACATCGTGCAAAAGGCCGAGCAGGCTATGACCGAGGCCGCCAAAGCCAAGATGCTGCTCTTTGGCAGCGCGGGAAGAGCGTAATGCTCTGTGCGAGTATCGATAATTCAGCTCCCTCTGATGAGGGAGCTGAATTATCCAAGCCAGCAGCCCTTTTTGTAAATTCTCTCTATAGAGTTAGAAATTGAATACGCCGCTCCAATCGAAGTTTGCGGATTCCTCCAGGCTTCTGGGCCAGTGCGCGCACCAGCCGGGTACACGCGGCTCCATCACGCGGTCCAAGCTTGGCGTATAGGGTTTGATATCCAGTACCGGGGAGCCATTGTTTGCATCGATATAGGCCAGATGGATGATCCCTTTTCTGGCGTCGATATTCAATACCTCCGCCGTGGAAAGTGCAATGGGGTTAGGCCGTATGGGCGAACGCGTGGCGAATATGCCCATACTTTCCGGCGCATTGCGGTAGGGCTGCGGCGCGGCCAGTACCTTGCGGTAATCCGCCGCGTCAAATTCATGGAACCACCAAAGCACATTGATGTGGGAAAACCCGCTTAGCCCCTCCAACGCGGGCGTATACTCCGGTTCCAGTTGCACAAACATGCCTTCCTCCCGAATCTCGATACGGCCGAGGGGCATCAACGTGAAGCGCTGCATAACATACCTCCATCCAGCAATTTTATCTTACGCGCTTTACGTTAAGGCCTGACACCGTGTGAGAGTCAAGCAGGAAATTCCATATTCTTTTGCTGCAGGGGAATCTGCAATTCTGTCAGGTATCGTTCCGGGCTTTCCTCGTTCCACGGGCCCCGGTGCACAATCTGCCGGTTGGGCCAAAGCAGCTCATACTGGCCGTTTTGCTCCAGAAAGCGGAGGAAGGACGCATATGCCCCCGCAATGCGCTCAAACGGCCCGTACACCATGGTGTAGGCCATAAGCGGTACCGCCTCTATCCGCCGGAAAACAAAGCCGCCCCTATCCTGCCCCATCTTCACGACCTCTGCGCAAACCTCCACATCCACGTTGTTTTCCCGATGATCCTGATCATGATAAAGGGCAAATGTCGCACCCTGGACCTCTATACGGTTTCTCTCCACAAACGCTGTCATGCGTGCCCAAAGCCCTGCTTCCGCAAAATAATCGGGCAAAATCTCTCGCAAGGACAGCACCTGATAAGCGGGCACGCTTTTGATGGACACGTCATAATGCATGGTGAACGCATCTTTTCCAATGTCCCGTATGGCGCGGGTTAACCGATCCGCACGCTGCCGCTCCGTCTCAATGGCGGAAAGAACCTCCTGCCGCTTTGATTGGAGGCGCTCTAAAAGCTTTTCCTCCCCTTCCAGCATAGCCGCTGAAATTTCCGCGATGGAAAACCCCGCATCTCTCAGAAACACGATTTTGTTGAGCAGTGGAATCTGTTCCATTGCGTACTGACGGTACCCGGTAAACGGGTCCGTATATGCCGGCTTAAAGAGCCCCTCTTCATCGTAATGCCGGAGCATACGGATGGAGACCCTGGTTAATTTGGAGAAGTCGCCGATTTTGAACATGCTTTCACCCCTAAAGTTTACTATATCATACCGCAAGGGCATAAAAATCGGAACTAGTAGGGGTAACACCCCAAAATACCGACAATCTTGGGTTTTTCCTTGCAAGTACAGGGCAACTGTGCTACAATACCTCTTGCTAACGTCCTTCTTGCCGGGCACATGGATGTCCGGCCAATTTTAGACCATAAGGAGGTGAAATGCGTGAACGCATACGAAGCGCTTTACATCATCACGCCGGAACTTGAGGCAGAGGCCAACAAAACCCTCATCCAGAAGTATTCCGACATCGTAACATCCAACGGCGGTGAGGTTGCGAAGATTGACGAATGGGGCAAAACCCGTCTCGCATATCCGATCGATTACAAGACCGAAGGCTATTATGTATTGATGACGTTCAACAGTGCGCCGGAGTTCCCCAAAGAGCTCGAGCGTAACTTTAAGAACGACGAAAGTCTGCTCAGGTACATGGTTACCCGGAAAGAGGCGTAACCCATGTCCCTTTTGCATGTCTTGCGCACGGAACAAGCTGCCTGAAAGGAAGGTTGAAGCATGAATAAGATCATTCTCATCGGCAACCTGACGAATGACCCGGAAACCCGCACCACGCAATCCGGCGTTTCTGTTTGTACATTCAACATCGCAGTCAACCGCCGCTTTTCACAGGCCGGCGGCGAGCGCCAGACGGATTTTTTCCGCATCAACGCATGGCGGCAGCTGGGTGACAACTGCCAGCGCTTTTTGGCCAAGGGCCGCAAGGTGGCGGTGGTAGGCGAACTGCAGCCCCGTACCTACGAGGATAAAAACGGCACGACGCGTATCTCGCTTGACATCACGGCGGACGAGGTGGAATTCCTCACGCCCAAGAACGCGGAAGGCGGCGCCCCGTATTCCGGCGGCGCTCCCGCCTATACGTCGGGAAGCGGCCAGAAGAACGCTTCGCCGTTGCCGGACCTTGCAGGTTTTGAAAACATCAGCGAGGACGAGCTTCCTTTCTAAGGAGCCGTCCGTCCCACCCCCAGGATTGAATGATAGGAGGAATATCCCATGGAAGAACGTAAAATGCGTCCGCGCGGCGGGCGCAAGGGCAGGCGCAAGGTCTGCCAGTTCTGCGTGGATAAGATGGAGCATATCGACTATAAGGATACCGCACGCCTGCGCAAGTGCATTACTGAGCGCGGCAAGATCATGCCTCGCCGGATGTCCGGCGTGTGCGCGAAGCACCAGCGCGAGCTGGCGATCGCGATCAAGCGGGCCCGTGTCGTTGCCCTTCTTCCCTACGTATCGGACTAAGACACATCACCTTTGGACGGTTAGCATGAAAAGAGCGGCAAATGCCGCTTTTTTTAATTTTCAACCGTACATCTTGTTGGTCTTCCTCAACTCTCCGCTCAGAGCTGAAAGGTATCGGCGCTTTCAGCGCCGCGTCCTTGGCGGGAGACGCCTCGGACACTAGGCCTGCGGGCCGTCGCGTCTATTTTTTACTGTGGGGAAACTGCGTGCCCCCGAATGGTACATTCGGGGATCTTACAAGGATTGATCTGCGGCCTTTGGCTGCACAACCGATCCCCACACCCCTTCCTTTAAGGACGCTCGTCTCGTAGGGCGCAGAAGCAAATCCTACTCGATGAGCCGCAAATGTTGATCTCTGTTGCCGCGCGGCTGCCACCTCATAGCTTCCACCACAGCGTATTGCCCTCCCAATACTGCGCAAAGCCGCAGCGCTCCAGCACCCGCTGGGAGGGCAGGTTATCCCGTTCCGTTTCCGCAATGACATGGGCGATACCGGGCTGCGCAAGCGTCCAGCGGCACATGGCGGCGATCGTTTCCGTCATATACCCGTGGCCGCGGTGCTCCTCGCCAAGGCCGTAGCCGATTTCTACTTCCCCGTTCTGGTCCGGCACATTCTTAAAATCCGCCGACCCCACCACAGCCCTGTCTTCCTTGCGTATAATCAGCCAAAACGTATGATACAGCGTGTTCGCCTCGTCCCGTTCCACGATTTCAAGCTGGCCCTGCACAATGTTCAAAAACTCGCCCGTCAGCGGTTCGGCGCGGTAGCAGCAGCCTAGCTCCCGTTCCAGTTCGCATATATTCTCAATCCACAGCCGAAGCTGCCGCGCGTCAAGCGGCACAAGCAGCAGCCGTTGTGTCTCCAGTTTCATGATGATCACCTCAACCATATTTGTTTCATTTTACCATATGTACATATTACTTTTTTATTTGTTTCAAAATGCCCGTTTGCTCGTATCCATATCGGTGAAAAATATTTTTTAAATGATGCAAAATATCGCCCGCCTGATTCGTTTCTATTGATGAGGAGGTAGGAAGCGCATGCATGCTCAACCCGAACTCAACAATGAGATAAGAAATGCCGTGAGCACATATTCAACGGGCCTTGTGCGGCTTGCGTTCACCTATACGAAAAACGTGCAGGACGCAGAGGATATCGTGCAGGACGTGTTCTTTACCTACCTGGAAAAAGCCCCGCGCTTCGTGGATGCTGCGCACGAAAAAGCCTGGCTCATCCGCGTAACGGCCAACAAATGCAAGGACGCGCTGCGAAAACGAAAATACGCGCCGCTTCCTTTAAACGAGGATATCCTGAGCCTGCCGCCGGAAGAGCATACGCTGCTTTGTGCCGTGCTGGAACTGGAGGATAAATATAGGCTGCCGCTGCATCTTCACTACTATGAAGGGTATTCCATCGCGGAGATCGCGCAGATACTCCAATCTAAGCCCGCCACGGTGGGTTCGTGGCTGCAGCGCGGAAGGGCTTTGCTCAAAAACCGTCTGGGAGGAGAGTTCGATGTTTGATAAAAAGACGTACCGCTCGGCCATGGAACATGTTCGGCCGAACGCGGGCTTTGAAGAAAAGACGCTCTCTTTGCTGCAACAAAGACAGAACAGGAAAAAGAAAGAAGGATTATATATGAAGACGAAAAAAATGGGACTTGTTTTCGGCGGTATCGCCGCGTGCCTGCTGCTGCTGTTGGGCGGCTATGCCCTGTTCAACTCCAATGCTAACGTTGCCCCGGAAGCGACTATGCCGCCTACTACCGCAAAAGCGGTTGTGAATATTGACGGCATCATCGAAGAGGTCTCCGCGGATGGCCTTTCCTTCCGCATCGGCGATATGTGGGTGCGGGTGGATGAAAACACCATGTACGGCATTCCCGGCCCCAACGCGCTTCCCGCCGAAGAGCAGTTAGTAAGCTCCACGTTCCTGGTAGGCAACGCAGTATCCGGCTATACGGAGGACGACCCGGCTTCCGGCTCCGTGTATGCCCTGCGCATTTACAACAACTTCCCACCGCAGGAGTGAAAGCAGGTCCTTCCTATCATTGCAATAAGCGGAGGCAATAAATCTCTGCGGATAAACCGGCGTGCGGCTCAAATAAGCCGCACACCTTTTTTATGCTCATCGCCAAATCTTCCGGTAGGCGTACGGCGTCATCCCCTCATGGTCGCGGAACAGCTTGATCAGGTAGCTCGGGTTTTCCACGCCGATGCGCTCACAGATTTCGTATACAGGCATGGCCGTGGTGCGCAGCAGCTCCTTTGCGCGGTTGATGCGCAGATTGGTAAGGTACTGCGCGGGAGTGACGCCGAAGTGCGCCTTGAACTGCCGCTGGAGATGGTACTTGCTGACGGAAAGGTGTTCCGAAAGTGTATCGAGCGTAAGCTTCTCCGCGTAATGCGATTCCAGGAACTCTGCCGTCCGCAGCAGGTAGTCCTCCGCGCCGTAAGGGGTGAGGCTCTGCGCGTTTAAGATCAGCTCCGTCAATAGTTCCACGATGTGCATGGAGGCGATGAGGTCGCTGTTGACGGTACGCGGCCGGTACAGCTGCAGCAGCCGGTCCAGGTAGAACGGCGCGTGGGAGGAGGCGGGGATACGGATGACGTTTGCACCCTCCCGGGAAAACAGCTCGTAATAATGCGCCACGGAAAGACCGTACACATGCGCGAACTTTAAATGCCAGAAGCCTTCCGGCCCCGTTTCATAGCGCTGGAATGCCATGCAGTCTAAAAACGCTATATCCCCCGGCAGCAGGGAATATTCCCGGTCCCCGTACAGAAGTCTGCCTGAGCCGCCCAGCGTATAGAGCAGCAGATAGGAAGGCAGGTTATCCCGTTCGGTATAATAGCGTGCGCCCGCCTTGAGTTCGCCCAGCTCCTGCGCATAAAAGAAGCGTGTTTTATCAAACAGGTTGGGCGTGACGGTGGTGATATACGAATCCTCCGAAATATCCAGCGCCGCTTTGGCGGTATAGTCTTTCATCCAAATTTCTCTCCCGTACTATTCCGCAACATATTTGTATTCTTATGCAAGAATACCGCGCCCAATCCGCAAGGTCAACCATTCCTGTTAGTCTTGCACGGGTTATAGTATTTCTCTTTTCCTGCAAATAGAATTCCGCAATATTTTGTTATATTGGAGCAAGTTCATTGGATGCGCCTTTTCGATAGGACGGATATAATAAGGCCATAGGATAAGCTATCGTTATTATTTTTCGCTGTTCTTTTAAACTGCAAGAAACGAGGAAACGAATATGAGCATTTTGCAGCCGCTTTCCGTTCCGAAAAAGCCGAGGATCGGCCTGTATACCGTTGGATTAAAGGCGTATTGGCCCCAGTTTATCGGCCTCCGGGAGCGCATGATCGCTTATGGCGAATTTATCAAGACCCGCATGTCCGAATGGGGCGACGTATTCTTTTACGGCCTTGTGGACGACAGCACAAGCGGCAGGCAGGCGGGCGAGTGGTTCAATGAGCGGAACGTGGACATCGTGTTCTGCCATTCCGGCACCTATATCACAAGCGACAGCGTGCTGCCCGTGCATTTAAGCTGCAAGGCGCCCGCGGTGCTGTTGAACCTCCAGCCCACCGCGCAAATCAACTACAAAAATACCACTACAGGGGAATGGCTCGCCAACTGCGGCGCGTGCCCCGTGCCGGAGATCACCTACGCGTGCAACCGCGCAGGCATCGACATAGCAGTCATCAACGGCCTCTTAGGCATGGATGCAACCTACCCCGGCTCGCTTGCCGACGAAAACACGTCGGAACGCCCCGAGGCCGTGCTCGCTTGGAAGGAGATTTCGGAATACATCCTTGCCGCGGGCGTCAAACGCATGCTCAAAAATTCCAGCTTCGGCTTTTTAGGCGGCAATTACAGCGGCATGCTCGACATGTACAACGATTTTACGATGTACGAGGCCGTATTCGGCCTGCATGTGGAAATACTGGAGATGTGCGACCTTGCACATGTGATGAACGCCGTCACCCCGGAGGAAATCGCCGCGAAGCGCGCGGAAATGGACCGTTTCTTCGTGCTTTCCGACGCGCCCGTTGCGGACAGCATAGCAAGCATTCCCACCGGGGAGCAGCTCGACTGGTCCGCAACCGTCGCCGCGGCGCAGGAGAAATTTGTGCAGGAACGCAAGCTCGACGCGCTGACCTACTACTACCATGGCGCGGACAACAACGAGTATGAGCAGATACAGTCCGGCTTTATCGTGGGGCACTCGCTGCTCACAGCCCGCTCCGTTCCCTGCGCGGGCGAAGGCGACATGAAAACGGACATCGCCATGAAGATCTGCGACGCTTTGGGCGTGGGCGGCAGCTATTCCGAGATCGTGACGGTAGACTACCTCAATTCCACCATACTGCTGGGCCACGATGGGCCCTTCCATATCGCCATTGCGGACGGCACCCCCATCCTGCGCGGCATGGGCGTATACCACGGCAAGAAAGGCGCGGGCATTTCCGTGGAAGCGAAAGTCAAAAACGGCCCCGTCACCACGCTGGGCCTTACGCAGCAGCGGGACGGGAGGTTTAAGTTCATTATATCCGAGGGTATCGCGACAAACGGAGAAATTATGAACATAGGCAATACGCAGACGCAGGTGGACTTTGGCGTTCACCCGGACCGCTACATGGATAAGTGGTTCCGTGAAGCGCCGCCGCACCACTGCAGCATGAGCGTGGGCCATAACAAGGAACTGTTTTTGAAGGTGGCGAAGCTGCTGGGCGTGGACGCTGTGGTGGTCTAACAAGAATGAAAAGGGGGCTCCGCCCCGCGCCCAAGTAAAGGAGCATTGCCCCGTTACAATTCCGATTTATGATGGCCGCGAAATATCGCGGCCATTCAAACTGTCAACAAAGCCCCATTACCGTCATCCTGAGCAAAGCGAAGGATCTTGAAGTACCTTTATTAGGGTGTTAGCGAGAGACAGATTCTTCGCCTTCGGCTCAGAATGACAAGCGAATGATGACAACCAAAAGCGCCGGAGGAATCCGGCGCTTACAGCCTCATATGAGCCGCATTCTAATTATTGCTCCGAAGCGGGCGGAATGCAGCCGTCCGGAAACTCGGGCGAGCAAACGGTTTCATCGAATACGATATCATCCTTTTTCCTCATGACAGATGCCTCCTAAATGATATTGCTACCTTATAGATAACGCTGTTTTCAAAGGCTGAAACAACTTACAGCACGCGCGCCATGCCGACTGCCCGGATACCGGAGACTGCGCAGGAACCTTCCCCAAACGCCGCGTCCATTCCAGCGCGGTAGGCTTCCAGCAAGTCCAGCGGTAACCACGCCTGTATGGTGCCCGCAAACCCGCCGCCATGCACCCGGAATGCGCCACGGCCCTGTAACAGATGCTCGCTTAGGCAAAGCGCCGCCGCCACCGGTTCCTGCTGCGGGTTTTCCGCAAGGTAGACGTTTTGCAGATACATGAACGACGATTGTCCGCTTTCCCGCACCAGGGCCATAAAGCGCTCCACGTTCCCGTTCTTCAATGCGTTTGCCTGCTGTTCTACCCGTGCATGGTCCCGGAAGAAATGCGCCGCGCGCAAAAACGCGCGGTCCCCGCACTCTTTACGGATCTTGGCAGCGTTTTCATAAAGCGCCTCTTCCGTCACGTCCCGCAGGACCTCCCTGCCTAAAATCCGCGCCACGGCGCGCATTTCCACCGTTACCGCGCCGTACTCGCCCGTTAACCCTTCGTGGTTCCCGTGGGTATCCGTAATGCACAGCGCGTAGCCCTGCGTCGCAACGGGAATGGGTTCCACCACCGGCGAAAGCGGGTCTTTAAAATCCATACGCACAAACCCGCCCACGGCGCAGGCCATTTGGTCCATCAGGCCGCAGGGTTTCCCGAAATATTCGTTTTCAGCATACCGGCTGATGATAGCGGCCTCCACTGGAGAGAGCCTGCCTTCGTTATACAGGTGGCTCTGTATGCAGCAGAGCAGCACCTCGAACGCCGCGCTGGAGGAAAGCCCGGACCCGCGCAGCACATCGGACACCATATATGCTTTAAATCCGCCTACGCGGTAACCTTTTTCCCGCATGCCGTTGGCGACGCCCCGGATCAATGCCGCGGAGGTTTCCTTTTCCTGCTGTTTCATGGAAAGGTCTGAAATGTTCACCTGAATGCAGCCGAACCCTTCCGAATACAGCTCCACCGAGCCGTCCTCTGTGGGCGCCGCAGCGCACAGCATGTCCAGCTCCACCGCAGCCGCCAGCACCGCGCCGTGGTTGTGGTCCGTATGGTTACCGCCCACCTCGGTGCGGCCGGGCGCGGAAAACAAAAAGACATCCTGTTCCCCAAACAGCTTACAATACCCTGCCGCAATGTTCGCGCAGCGCGCGCGCGCCGTGGGAATATCCGAGTAGACACGGGCAAGTTCGGTATCGAACGCGCCGTTTGTGATCTGTTCCGCTAGTCTGGATGCAAGCATTTGTACACCCCCCAATGGTTCCTATTGTACATGAATTTTACAGTTGCGCAAAGGGGGATTGCTAAGCAAAAACACATAAGAAAAGGCCGCACATTGTGCGGCCCGAAAGGGTAAGTACGATTGAGGCTCTAACCCCACGGTTTGCAATGGTCACACATTTTGTGCTCCCTTGCTCACCGGGACTGTGCCTCGCTTCTCCCGCCACAGGCGGCGCTTGGCTGCGTCCCCCCAAACCTCCGTTTAGGGCCGTAAACAGCGGTACTCGGGGCTCTAAAACCGATTCATCGGATCGGTTTTTGCCTTTTGGGCAACGAGCCCGCTTCCCTGCGGGAAGCCCCTAAAAACCCATTTTGAAAATGCCCAGGTTTCAGGATAGGGATTCCAAAGGGACGTTACGTCCCTTTGGTAGGGGTACGGGGGCAAAGCCCCCGTGATTAAACTCTGTCACTCCGTCGGAAGATCCACGCCGATCAGCGCGCCGCCGTCGCCCGTCTGCACGGTGGGCAGTTTGCCGTCCCACTTGTTGATGGTTTCATAGTCGATCAAAGTCTGGTTGAGGGATTCCGCGAGCTTGCGGTTGGCCTCGGCCTGCGCTTCCGCCTCAACGGCGATCTGCTTCGCCTTGGCTTCCGCTTCGATTACGGCGGCTTCCGCTGCGGCCTGTGCTGCGATGACCTGCTGCTTTGCGGTGGCTTCCGCGATAACGACCGCCTGCTCCTGCTCGGTGCGGGTCTTGATGAGGTTCTGCTCGGCTACCTGCTTCTGCTCGATGGCAGCGATGTACTCATCAGAGAAATCCCAGTCGATGATGTTGAAATCCTCCACCACGATGCCGGAATTGGCGAGCTTCTCTTTCATATTGTTGTCGAGCTCCACAGAAACCGTGCTGCGGGCCGCAACGAGCGTGCTCGCGGTATATTCCGCGACGACGGCTTTCAATACTTCATGCACCGCGGGCACAAGAATTACGCTTTCATAGGCGTTGCCCACGTTGCGGTAGATGGTCTGGCTCATGCCCTTGTCAACGCGATAGTTGACCGCAAGCTTTGCAGAAACCGTCTGCAGGTCCTTGGAGAAGGCCTGGGTTTCGACCTCAAGCTTGACGATACGGTTGTTGATGAATATTACCTGCTGAGCAAAGGGGATTTTAAAATGCATGCCCTCCTGCAGCACGATATCGCTGACCCGGCCCAGCGTCATCACCACGCCCGTATGCCCGGCGGGCACCACGACGACGGCGCCCAGCACCACGGAAAGCACAATGATCGCGATGATCGCGGTCAGTACAACCTTACCCCCGGCTACTTTTCCATCCTTGTTTTTAAACATGCTGCTCCTCCATGTATAGTTTTACTATTTATAAAAAGCTAACGCTTTTTATTGTTCGCGAAGGCGAAATAAATTTGCCTGCGCTCCCGCTACTGCGCGGCACGTGCCGCTATCGCGTCACGATACTAATCTCGTTTCGAAAACGAGATTAGTATAAAAAGAACTACAATGAGTATACCATAGTGCAGGGGCACGTGGAGAGACATAATATGGCATGGCCGCGGAACAGTTTTAACATTTTCGTGAACTCTTTTCGCGTTCGCGCGTAAGTACCCCGCCACGGTTGGCAAAACAGAAAAATCTGCTATACTTGAGGGTGCAGCAAGCCGCGTTAGAGCAACTGACGAAAAAATAGCGGGTGGATATACGAGAGATTATGCTGCCCCGCTAAGCCGAAGAAGCGCCGCGTAGCAGCGCTACGCGAAGCGGATAAGGCAACGCGGGTCGACATAAGATCTGTATAGACGCCGGCTAGATTAACAAGCTGCTCAAGACGGGTAGAGGGGGCAATGCATGGAAAAAAGATCCTTTGTGCGCGGCGCGGTGATACTCGCGGTCGCCGGGCTGATTGTAAAATTCATCGGCGCAGTTTACCGCATTCCGTTAGCCAACATCGTCGGCATAGAGGCGATGTCCTATTACGATATCGTCTATCGTTACTACACCTGGCTTCTTGTTATTTCCTCGGCAGGCTTGCCGACCGCCATTTCCAAGCTCGTATCCGAACGCGTGACGCTCGGGGACTACCGCGGGGCGCGCGCGGTATTTAAGACCGCGTTCCGGCTGCTTTTGATCATCGGCGTTGCGACCACGTTGATTATGTTTGCTGGCGCAGATGTGCTCGCTTCTATTTCCTATCCAGCCGAAGCAACGGCGGAAATTGCAAAGCAGGCGCTTTCCTTCCGCGCTTTAGCGCCCGCATTGCTGTTCGTTTCGCTCATGTGCGCCTACCGCGGTTACCTGCAGGGCATGCAGCAAATGGTGGGCACCGCCTTCTCCCAGGTTGCGGAGCAGCTGGGCAAACTCGCCATCGGCTTCACACTTGCCATTCGCTTTTTGCCGCAGGGGCCGGAATATGCAGCAATGGGCGCGCTGATTGGCGTGAGCGGTTCGGAATTGGTCGGCCTGCTCGTGATCTGGTTCTTTTACCTCCGCCGCAAAAAGGAATTTGCGCTTCAAATCGCGGCCACGCCGCGCAGCAAGGAAAAGCCTTCTTTCAACTCCATCTCCAGGAAAATACTCGCCATTGCCGTGCCGGTCACGATCGGCGCTTCCGTCATGCCGGTGGTGGGCATCATAGACAGCGCGTTCATCATCCGCATACTGGAGGGCATCGGCTATACCGTGCAGGAGGCCGCCAAGTCGTATTCGCTGTTGTATTCGTTCGTGACGCCCATCATCAACATGCCCGCCGTGCTGACCTCGGCGCTTGCCATGAGCCTTGTGCCCGCCATTTCCGCCTACATGGCGAAGAAGGACGCAAAGCGGGTTCGTTCCGCCGGGCGCACGGGGCTCAAGCTTGCGTTGGTCATCGGCACGCCATGCGCCATTGGGCTCTTTGCGCTGGCGGAGCCGATATTGGGCATGCTTTTTAGCACCCTTACCCCGACTGAGCTGAAGCTGGCCGCAGAGCTTCTTCAGACGGCCTGCATCGGCGTGGTGTTCCTTTCCATCGTCCAGACGCTCACGGGCATCATACAGGGCCTGGGCAGGCCTACGGTGCCCGTCATCAACATGGTGTTCGGCGGGGTGCTGAAGGTCGTGACCATGCTTGTTTTGATGCACATGCCGGAAATCAACATACAGGGCGCCGCGGTCTCCACGGTGGTGTGCTACGCCTCGGCGGGCATACTGGACATCGTCTACCTGGTGCGCAAGACGGGCATGAAGCTGAACCTGTACGACGTGTTCGGCAAGCCCATCCTCTCCTCCGCTTTGATGGGTATACTCGTTATGTTCCTGTACCGCGCCATTTCGGGCCACGCGAGCGCCACGGTGGCGACGCTGGGTTCGGTGCTTGCAGGCGTAATGCTCTATGTTGTGCTGGCGGTGGTGCTGAAGATGTTCAGCGCGGAAGACCTGCAGTTTATCCCCGGCGGCAATCGGCTTAGAAAAGTGTTTCGGGTGTAATCGACTTAGAATCTTTCTCAGGGGCTTTGCCCCTGAACCCCACCCAAGGAACACGTCCCTTGGGAATCCCTTTCCGGAAACGTCCTAAATAATATGGGTTCTTAGGGTCGTTACGACCCTAAGCGGAGGTTTGGAGGCAGAGCCTCCAACGTCCTTGTTGATAATCTTAAAGGAGTATTATAATGCCCACGCTGACGATTGCCGCGCTTTCCACGCCGCAAACCATTTCCTGTGCAGTATTTGACGCCTGCAAAGGGGTGGACAAGCTGTATTTGCAAACGGCGCACACGCCCTGCGCGCTGCCCATCGTAGAGGCAGGGCTTGATTTTACGACGATGGACGACCTGTACGAGCGCTGTGAGGACTTTGACGCGCTGCGGGAAGCGATAGCAGATCGGTTGCTTGCGGCGTGCGCGGAGGGCGACACGGTATACGCCGTGCCGGGGCGCGGCATGGGGGACGGATTGGTGCTGTTAAAGGAAAAAGCCGCGGCCGGGAATATCGCCGTACGCGTGCTGCCGGGGGTCTCGTATGCGCAGGCGGCGCTCGCGGAGGCGGGCATGGACTATGCGTCTTATGTCACTGCGGCGGCGAACACAATTGCAGAGCCGATCGACCCGAAGGTTCCGCTTGCTATAGAGGAAGTGGATACGGTAATCCGCGCGGGCGAGGTCAAGCTGACGCTTGCGGAATATTACCCGGACGAGCATCCGGTGCTGCTTTGCACGATGACGAAAACGGGCGTCTATCAAACACGGACGGTCCCGCTTTATGAACTGGACAGGCAGGATGGGTTCTATGCGACAACGGTGCTGCTTGTTCCTCCTGCAGAATTTCTTTCGCTCACGCGATTCGGCTATGAGGAGCTTGCGGCGGTGATGCATACATTGCGCGCGCCGGGCGGCTGCCCGTGGGACCGGGAGCAGACGCATGAAAGCCTCAAAAAGACCATGATCGAGGAATGTTACGAGGTGCTCGACGCCATCGACCAGCACGACGACGCGGCGCTGTGCGAGGAGCTGGGGGACGTGCTGCTTCAAATTGTGTTCCATGCCGAGCTTGCCGCAGAGCAGCGGCGGTTTACCGGGCGGGACGTGACGACAGGCATCGTACGGAAGCTGATTTACCGGCATCCGCACGTATTCGGTACGGGCCGGGCAGATACGCCGGAAGCCGTAGTGGAAAAATGGGAGCAGCTCAAAAAGAAGGAGAAGCAGTTTTCCTCCCAGACGGAAGTGCTCCGGGCGGTACCCAAAAACCTTCCGGCGCTGATGCGGGCCTACAAGCTCCAGAAGAAGGCCGCGCAGGTAGGGTTCGATTGGAACGACGCACAGGAAGCGTTTTTAAAGCTGCCCGAAGAAACCGAAGAGTTGCGCCAGGCTATGGAGACAAACGCGAATGTGGCCGAGGAAATGGGAGATCTTTTGTTTGCGGCGGTCAATGTATGCAGGCTTTTGCACCTGGAACCGGAGGAAGTGCTGACATGTGCGAGCGAAAAATTCCTCTCCCGCTTTGCGCAGATGGAGGCGCTGGCGCTAAAAAACGGTCGTTCGTTGGATGCGATGACGCTCGAAGAGCAGGAAATGCTGTGGCAAGCTGTAAAAAGTGCCGAAAATAGGGAAAAATAAGGCCTAAGGGGCTTGTATATCGCCCAAAAGGCTGGTACAATAGGTTTCGGCATAATAAAATGCTGAATGAACACTGAACATTTAAGGAGGATAATCCACTTATGAACAAAACGGATCTGATCGCTGCCGTCGCGCAGAAGAGCGAGCTTTCCAAGAAGGACGCCGAAAAGGCGATCAATGCTTTTGTAGACACCG
>JAEYHP010000153.1 GCA_023409435.1 Bacillota bacterium
GTATGACGTCATCGGCAGTTGTCGCTCCGTCCTCAGTAAGCCCATACCGGAACGTGACCCGCACATCCGGGTTCTGACGCTGAAATTCTCCAATCGCCTGGCGTATCGTCTGGTTATCGGATAGCGCAAATACGGAAAGCTCGGTACTGGGTACGGATGGAATATCGGCGCTATAGGTGTAATGCATCAGATGTACGCCGCTATTGTCAAACATCGAGACGAAAAAGCCGCCCTTTTTATCCTGCATCAGACCGCCAACCTGCAAAGAAGGAATGCCGAGAGAGCTCAACTCCCCATCGACGACCGTTTCCCAAAGCGAACCACCCGGCGCAAGGCGATGAATTCCTTTTTCGTTTGCATAAAACAGAGCGCCCGCTTCATCCGTATCCATCGGAGTGCTGCCCGAACCATAGTTGATACCATCATTCTGTGAAGTTGTGGAGGGAAGCGCAGCTGAATGTATGGTTTCGCCTGTTTCCAGATTGACGGTTTCAATGCTGTTGCGGCCCTTGCCCATCATAAACAGCGTGTTCTTATGTACGCTAAACGCGCTTCCTCCGCTTTCATATCGCTGAAGCTCTTTTCCTTCACCATCATACCGGATGATCTTGTCAAAGCAGCCGATCAAAAAATCGCCATTATCCATTGCCGCAACAATCTCCGGCAGGACCTCCGGCATTTCAGACATGGGCAAAGCTTCCCCTTCTGAGCGCGCAGGCCTTTGGGGCATTTCCCAGCCTTTCATCAATGTGAGTTTTGTGAGCGGGCCGTTTTCGCTGCTTTTTGCCATGCATGGCTGATATTGTGCATCCCGGTAAAGTGCATAGAGGGTATCTCCATTGGACGCAACACTGATCAGGTCGGCGAAGCCGCCCTCCAGTTGCGTGATGTTTTCCATTGCCCCGGCATTGGACGTTTCCCATTTCGTCCCGTCGGTGCTCGTATAGCATACAACTTGCCCGTTGTCGTTATACAGAATGCTATATGACAGGAGGGAACCGTCGGGTTGGACGAGTATGCACGGGCCCAGATTATTATTGGGAACTTCCAGCGCGCTCTCTATATACCGGCCCATCGCGACGGGTGCAGAGGAGCCAAGATCGGATTGCGGCAAATTGCCTGCAGAGGCACAGCCGGTTAAAAGCATAACAGTTCCCAACAAAAGGCATGCCGCCTGTTTGCGTATTGATTTCATGTTATCCTCCTTTCGGGTAAAAGCGATCGCCTATACTCATTACTCTAGCAGACAAATCTTGAAACAATATCAAAACGGAGCAACAGCGCTTGGTTTTTAAAATTCCCAATTTAGAAGGAACTTAGAGAATTGCATGATACAATAAAATGATACCAAACGGGAGGATGGACGTATGCGCATACTGCTTGTAGAGGATGATGTGGACCTTTGCAACGCCATTGAAGTACATCTGACCCGCGAAGGGTATGTGGTGGACTCCTGCCATAATGGCGGGGATGCGCTTGCCTTTGCCCTTGAGCAGGCGCACGAAATGATTATTCTTGACCGAATGCTGCCCGAACTCGACGGCCTGCATATTGTCAACGCGCTGCGTTCCAAAGGTGTTGCAACTCCCGTTCTTATGGTAACTGCAATGAATGGCATACGCGATCGCGTGGACGGACTTGATGCCGGAGCAGATGATTATTTGGTAAAACCCTTTGCGGTGGAAGAACTGCTCGCGCGCATCCGTGCGCTTGGCCGAAGGCCGGCCCAATGGGAGAGCGCCCGAATGCTCATATACGAAGATATTGAGCTTGACCCGGAAAAGCGGGTTCTAAAAGGGCCTCTCGACACCAAGACGCTTTCAGGACGTGAAACGCAGTTATTGGAAGTGCTCATGCGTAATTCTGGGCAGGTGATGCCGCGAAGTCTGCTGCTTTCCCGCGTTTGGGGACCGAATGCGCCTGTGGAGGACGGAAATTTGGATAATTATATCCTTTTTCTGCGCAAGAGGCTTAAAGATATTGGCAGCAAGGCGCAAATCAAGACTGTTCGCGCCGTAGGGTATCGCATATGTTAAAACGGCTAAGGCTGCGCCTTGCGCTCATCTGCACCAGTATGACCGGCGTTATCCTGTTCATTATGGTATTGGCCAGCCTTCCCGGCTCGGAAAAACAGCTCAAAGAGCGCAGCGCGCAGTTATTCCAAAGCAAATTTAACACTATTCTATCCAAGCTTCAGAGTGACAGCACCATCAGCAATACCTGGCTGGCTCAGACTGAGGCGAGCAACTATCTGATCATCGATATTGAGGACAACGGCCAGCCGTTTTCTTTTTCGGGAGCATGGTCCCCCCTCACACCTCGCCACACGCTCATTGCGATGGCAAAAGAAAAGGCAATTGCAGAGCACGGTATCACAATCACTACAAGGCCTGCTGTTGAAGTCAGCTATGCTGTTTTCGAAATGCGGGGAGAAAGAAATGAGCGTTACATGGTCGCTGTCAGCCAACTTACCTTGCATAACGGCTGGCAAGCGGTTACCATGGTGGGCGATATGCGTGAAGATGATGCAAGTATTATGCAGCAGCGCGTTCTTGTACTCGGGCTTGCAGCGTTGGGAACAGGGATGCTGTTTGCTTTTAGTTGGTGGTTTGCGGGAAGAGCCATCCGCCCGATAGAAGAGAGCCAGCAAAGGCAGGTGGAGTTTGTTGCTGCTGCCTCTCATGAACTCCGTTCACCCCTTGCGGTTCTCCGCACAAGCGCTTCGGCTCTTACAATTGATCCGGCTAACGCCAAACAGTTCGCATCGACCATTGAGCGGGAATGCCAGCGTATGGCGCGCCTTGTGGATGATCTTCTTCTGCTTGCGGGTTTGGATGCAATAACATGGCCTGTGCACTTGGAGCCCCTAGATTGCGATACGTTGCTATTGGAGCTTTATGAACGTTATCTTCCTGTCGCCGCAGCTACTGGACACTTCATCAGCCTTGATCTGCCCGAACAGGCGCTGCCCGTGATCCGTGCAGATAAAGAGCGGTTGGAACAGATTTTGTCCATACTGATTGACAACGCGCTGCAGCATACCCCATCCGGGTGCAAAACTGTGCTTCGTGCACGCTCTCAGGGAGGCAAGTTTCACATTGAAGTTGCAGACAACGGGCCGGGAATCGCTCCCGAGCATAAGCAAAAGTTGTTTGAACGGTTCTACCGGATAGACAAATCCCGCACCGACAAAACACATTTCGGGCTGGGGCTGAGTATTGCAAAAGAGCTTGTAATGCTCCACAACGGTTCCCTGGGCCTCTGTGATACGCCGGGTGGTGGCGCGACATTTGTGATAGAATTACCGTCACTGACGCGAACTTCTGTTTATCTATAATAAACGGGTTACCCAAACTTCGCATTATGCTTACATAAGGTTAAAAATAGAGCCCCGCCACTGGAGGAACTAGAAGGAGTTTTGAATTTACGATACTTGGGTGTCATTGTCTGCTTTATGTGATATACTTATATTGCATAGGCAAAGATGCCTATAATTTGGAGGTATATTTAATTGGCAGACAAAACACTTACTTGCAGAGACTGCGGCACCGGATTCCTGTTCAGCGAAAGCGAACAAAACTTTTATGCGGAAAAGGGATTTACGAATGAGCCCCAGAGGTGCCCAGAATGCAGAGCTGCAAGGAAGAATCAGCAGCGCGGCGGCAGAGGCGGATATGGCAATTCGGAACGTGAGATGTTTCCCGCAGTATGCGCGCAATGCGGAAGAGATACGATGGTTCCTTTCCGGCCATCCAACGACAAGCCGGTTTATTGCAAGGACTGCTTCCAGCCATCGGAACGGTCAAGAAACAGGTATTAATGAAAGAACCCCGCTTCCTAGTGGAAGCGGGGTTCTTTTGAAAGTAAGCCCTTCTGTAACGCTCCCAATGACTATCTAAACTTCGCATTATGTTTAGCCATTGATAAACAAGAATTTGTATTTGCGGGTTAAAGATGAGCCATAAAAAAGATTCAGAACAATATCTAAAAACATATCCGGGTCTGCAAAAATGGATAAATGAATGCCCGGTTTGCCTAAGAAGACTGTTCGGGTTGATAAGCAGCTTTCCTATGCGCCTGATGGTGTTTACCTTTCAGAACCCAAACCGTATCTTCAAAGCGCGTCATCAGTGTGCCGGAAGAAACGATTTCCATGTTGAAATGGCAACTGGAGCAGCGCATGAAAATGGGTGAACTATGGCATGAAACGGATCTAGTTTTTACCCGCGAAGATGGACGGGCCATGCATCCAGATTCGATTACAGCTTGGTTAAATAAGTTCTCGTTGAACAACGATCTTCCGCATGCGTTTCGGCATACAGGCGCTGTGCGCCAATTGTGCGCCAAATCAAAAAATGAGTGCTTAAAATAATCTAATTCAGTGCAACAAAAAAGCCTCGAAACTACTTAGTTTCGGGGCTTTTCTGCTTGGCGCGCCCTGAGGGATTCGAACCCCCGACCTTCTGGTCCGTAGCCAAACGCTCTATCCAGCTGAGCCAAGGGCGCACTTGCCGTTTACTTACGGCGCGACATTGATTATAACCAAATGCCAGTCCCGTGTCAAGGGAAAATATCCGAGCGGTATTCGGCATGCAGATTATCTTGCAAGATTATTCCTCCGCAAGCAGGGCGCTCCGCCGCCCTGCACACGGAAAAAGCTTAGAGGAAGCCATATAAATCCTCCCATCTGACGACATGACGTCAGATGGGACACCTTGCGTTACGGTTGCCCGCCAACCCGTAACGGAAACCTCAACAAAATGGCGCGCCATTTTGTTGAGGTTAAAAATAATATACTATTTACAAACGCATGGCATTGTGGTAGCATAGCACATAACCGGAAACCGCCAGGGAAATTGGCGGAACACCGCAAGGAGAACCGCATGGCAAACCTGTACTTTAGCAGCTATTACTACTTTGGCTTTGCTTACTTTCGCAAGGCTCATTGTTGTTTGGCTGCATAAAGGCAATGGCAGGGTGCGCATAGCGTAAACTGTAAACCAAGCTCCGCAGCTGGACAGAGGCTGCGGAGCTTTTTTTATCATAATAAGAACAATAAGAGTATCAAATATTTTTGAATAGAGAGGTAGCGCCATGATCGTCATCATCAAGCCTAACGTCACGCGGGACCAGTTAAAGCCGCTTTTGAACTGGCTCAAAAGCAAACATCTGGACATCCATGAGAGCACCGGCGAAACGCATACCATACTGGGCCTCGTGGGCGACACCACCCAGGTGGATATGGAAATGATCAAGGCGCTTGATATCGTGGCCGATGTCAAGCGCGTACAGGAGCCATACAAAAACGCGAGCAGGCACTTCCACCCGCTCGATACCGTGGTGGACGTAGGCGGCGCAAAGATCGGCGGCGGAAGCTACATGCTCATTGCCGGTCCCTGCTCGGTGGAATCCGAGGAGCAGATCATTACCGTGGCGAAAGAGGTCAAGGAAGCGGGCGCAAACATACTTAGAGGCGGCGCGTTCAAGCCGCGCTCCTCCCCCTACGCATTCCAGGGGCTGCACGAAGAAGGTATCCGGCTGCTGCTGCTCGCAAAAAAAGAGACGGGCCTTCCCATTGTGACGGAGATTATGGACATCTCCCAACTGCCGGTATTCGATGGTGTCGATATCATACAGGTGGGCGCGCGCAACATGCAGAACTTTGAGCTCTTGAAGGAGCTTGGCCGCCTCCGCAAGCCAATTTTATTGAAGCGCGGGCTTTCGAGCACGTTTGAGGAACTGCTGATGAGTGCCGAGTACCTGATGGCGGGCGGCAACACGCAGGTGATATTATGCGAGCGCGGCATCCGCACGTTTGAGACTTACACCAGAAACACGCTGGATATTTCCGCAATTCCCGTACTCAAGGGGCTTTCCCATCTTCCCGTTATTGTGGACCCGAGCCACGGTACCGGCAAATGGCATCTGGTGCCCCCCATGGCGCTGGCAGCGACGGCGGCCGGCGCGGACGGCGTGATTATAGAGGTGCACAACGATCCCCCTCATGCCTTATGCGACGGCGCGCAATCCCTGACGCCCAAGAAGTTCGCGGCGCTTTCCACAAAAATCACCTGCATCCGCGAAGCGATGAAAGGCTGGTAATGCATGGGGGTTACGGTTGGGATCGCGGGGCTTGGGTTGATCGGCGGCTCCGCCGCGAAGGCATTAAACGCATACGGGGATTGCCGGATATTCGGCATGGACGCAAACGAGCAGACGCTTGATGCAGCGCTTTGTGACGGCGTACTCACAGGCGTATTAACAGAAACAACAATTCCCGGCTGCGATTGGATATTTGTGGCGCTTTACCCGGTGGATACTGTAAAATGGGTAGAGAGATATGCGAATTTTATCAGCCGCGAAACGGTAGTCATCGATCTGTGCGGCGTCAAGCGCAATGTGTGCGCGGGGATCTCCCCGCTCGCAAAAGCGCACGGGTTTACCTACATCGGCGGGCACCCCATGGCGGGCGTGGCGCGGTTTGGATATTTTAACGCGGATCGTGACCTGTTCCGCGGCGCGTCCATGCTATTAACGCCGGAAGAAGCGCCGGATGCGCCGCTGAAAGCAAGGCTTGTGGAATTGTTCCGTACCATGGGCTTCGGGTTTTTAAAGTGGACGCAGCCGGACGAGCACGACCATATGATCGCCTATACGTCCCAGCTGGCGCATGTGCTCTCAAGCGCCTATGCGCAAAGCCCTTCCTCCGCCCGGCACATCGGGTTCTCCGCGGGGAGTCTCCGGGATATGACGCGGGTCGCCACCCTGAAAGTGGACATGTGGGCGGAGCTGTTTTTAGAGAACCGCGAATACCTGGCCGAGGAAGTGGACGCGCTGTGCGCAAGGCTGCATAGCTATGCGAAGGCGCTGCGTGAAAACGATATGGAAGCCGTATCCCGCCTGCTGCAGCATGGCTGCGACGCGAAGCGGTATATGGAAGAAGAGGAGGCGCGTTATGCGGACGGTTCCCATCCGGACATCCAGATTCTATGACGTGCTGATTGGCGGCGGGTTGTTAAAGGACGCGGGCCGCCTGCTCCTGACCGTACAAAAAAAATGTACGGTGGTGCTGGTATCCGACTCCAATGTGGACAGGCTCTATGGCGATACCGCCGCAACTTCCTTATCCGAGGCCGGATACGCGGTGGAGCGCTTTACATTCCCCGCCGGGGAGGCGAGCAAAAATATCACAACGCTTTCGAGCCTGCTGGAATTCATGGGCGAAAGGCGGATTACGAGGACGGATTGTATCGCGGCCCTAGGCGGCGGCGTTACGGGCGACATGGCGGGCTTTGCGGCAGCCGTGTACCTGCGGGGCATCCGCTATGTGCAGCTGCCTACGACTTTGCTATCCGCCGTAGATTCCTCCGTGGGCGGTAAGACGGCGATCGACCTTGCCGCAGGCAAAAACCTGGCGGGCGCGTTCCACCAGCCCTCTTTGGTGCTTTGCGATACGGATACCCTCAATACCCTGCCCGAAGAAGTATTCCGGGACGGCCTTTCGGAATGCATCAAGCATGGCGTTATCTGGGACGCGGAACTGTTCCATCGGTTTTCCGAGCCCCTAAACAATGAAACGTTAGAAGAGATGATCGCACGCTGCGTCGCCATAAAAGGCGAAGTCGTGCAGGAGGACGAGTTTGAAGTTGGCGTTCGCCGCTTGCTGAACTTCGGCCACACCGCGGGGCACGCGGTAGAAAAAGCAAGCGCGTTTACAATCCCCCACGGCCACGCCGTAGCCATCGGCATGGCGATGATTGCCCGCGCGGCGTATAAGCGCGGGCTGTGCCCGAAAGATTGCCGGGACGACATTGTTTCCATGCTTGAGCGCAACGCCCTCCCCACCCGCTCCCCCTACCCTGCGGATACGCTAACCGAGGCCGCGCTCGCGGACAAAAAGCGCAGGGGAAGCGATATCGCGCTCGTCGTGCCGCGGAAAATCGGCGCTTGCGAGGTAATCGAACTTCCGGTTTCGGAATTATTGTCCTTTCTAAATGACGGAATGGAGGACAACGTATGCAGGCAGTGATACGGGGTTCGGTATTGGGCGGGCGGTTTTGCGCCATCCCGTCAAAATCCGACGCGCACAGGCTGCTTATCGCCGCATCCCTTGCGGCTAATCCGACGCAGGTGCTGCTCTCCAGCCGCTCTGCGGATATCGACGCTACCGTCTCCTGCCTGCGCGCGCTCAATACCACGATACTTGAAACCCCGGACGGCCTAAATATATTCCCGCAGCAAAGCGGAAAGTACCCACCCACCCTTGATTGCGGGGAAAGCGGGACGACGCTGCGGCTTTTGATTCCTGTGGCCGCGGCGCGCTACGATACCGTATCTATGACCGGGCGCGGGCGGCTGCCCGAACGGCCCGTGGAGGATCTTTTGCGTTGCCTGCGGATCAACGGCACGGTAGCCGACAGTGCGCACCTGCCGCTGACGTTAAGCGGGCGGCTGCACGCGGGCGTGTTTGAAATAGACGGCAACGTCAGCTCTCAGTACATCTCCGGCCTGCTTTTCGCGCTGCCGCTGCTGTCCGGGGACAGCGAGATCAGGCTTCTAAGCCCGCTCGAATCCTCCGGCTATGTGGACTTAACGCGGGCGACGCTTGCAAAATTCCATGTTCAGATCCATCCGCAGCCCTACGGATTTTTTGTGCCCGGCGGGCAGACCTACCGCTCGCCCGGTTCCGCCGCCGTGGAAGGGGATTGGTCCAACGTGGCGTTCTTCTTAGCGGCGGGGGCGTTGCATGCACCCGTATCCTGTACCGGGCTTTCCGTCACCACCCACCAGCCCGATTTTGCCATATTGGAGCTGCTGCAGCGTTTTGGAGCGAACGTGGAGGTTCTTGACGACACCGTACTCATTTCCCCGGGAGAGCTTCGGGGAATCACCGCGGACGTTTCCCAGAAACCCGATCTTGTGCCCATACTCGCGGTGCTGGGCGCGTGCGCCAGAGGGCAGACACAGCTGATGAACGCAAAGCGCCTGCGCCTGAAGGAAAGCGACCGCCTTGCCGCCACCACGCAGATGCTGCGCGCGATGGGCGTCCGCATAAAAGAGCTTGAGGACGCGCTGATCATCACCGGGGACCCGGACAAGCTGAGGGGCGCCAGCGTGGACTGCTGCAAAGACCACCGCATCGCCATGGCCGCGGCAATCGCCGCGAGCAGGGCGGAGGGGGAAACCACGCTATATGGCGCGGAGTGCGTGCAAAAATCGTACCCTTCGTTCTTTGACGAATTTGCCACTTTGGGAGGGAACGTCCATGTCGTCTAGTTTCGGGGAGCGCGTGCGCTATAGCATATTCGGCCAATCCCACGGCGAAGCGATCGGCGTCATCATAGACGGCCTGCCCGCGGGCGAAGCGATCGATATGGAGGAGCTTCGGGCTTTCTTGCAGCGGCGTGCGCCGGGAAACGCGGTCTACGCCACCAAGCGGAAGGAAGCGGACGAACCGGACTTCCTTTCAGGACTTGTAGAAGGCTACACCTGCGGCGCGCCCGTATGCGCCATGATACGAAATACCAACGCGCATTCAAACGACTATCAAAACTTAAAAAGGGTTCCCCGCCCCGGCCACGCGGATTTTTCCGCCATGATGCGGGACGGGGAGCACCTAGACCTGCGCGGCGGCGGACATTTTTCCGGCCGCCTGACCGCCCCGCTGTGCGTGGCGGGCGGTATCGCAAAGCAGATCCTCGCCCGGAAGGGCATTGCGATAGGCGCGCATATCGCTTCTATCGGGGGCATTGCGGACAAGCCCTATGATCCCGTCGCCGTTGCAAAAAAAGAGCTGCTCCATACAAACACGGTAGCGTTCCCCGTACTTGACCGGGAAGCGGGTGCGCGCATGCAGGAAGCGATTGCAGAAGCGGCAAAAGGCGGGGACTCCGTAGGCGGCGTGGTGGAATGCTGCGCCATTGGCTTAGAGCCAGGGAACCTGGGGCGCGGCATGTTCGGTGGGATAGAGAGCAGGCTTGCGCCCGTGCTTTTCGGCATACCCGCCGTAAAGGGCGTGGAGTTCGGGCTGGGGTTTGCGGCCGCGGCGCTGAAGGGGTCTGAGAACAACGACCCGTTTGGCGTAATGGACGGGCGTGTCTTGCCCCTCTCCAACAACCACGGCGGCGTGCTCGGCGGTATCTCCTCCGGCCTGCCGCTTTTGTTCCGCGTGGCGTTCAAACCCACCCCCTCCATTTCAAAGCCGCAGCAAAGCGCAAACATTCAGACTCTTGAGTTGGAAACGCTTATCATCCATGGCCGGCACGACCCCTGCATCGTCCCCCGCGCCGTGCCGGTGGTGGAAGCCGCCGTCGCATGCGTACTGCTTGATATCATACTTTAGACTTTTCATATAAAGGAGCTTATACCATGGATCTTCAGCAAATCAGGGACCGGATCGACGAGGTGGACAACGGGCTGATCGCGCTGTTCCGCGAGCGCATGGAGCTTTCCCGCGAGGTAGCGCTTTACAAGGAACAGAACGACATGCCCATACTCAACAAAGCGCGCGAGCGTGAGGTGCTGCTGCGCGTTTCCCGCCTGGCGGGGGAAGAAATGGGCGCCTATGCAAGGATGCTGTTCTCAAGCCTGTTTGAAATGAGCCGCTCCTACCAGCAGCGGCTGATGACCAAGACCGGCGCGCTGACGGAGCTGTTGCACGCCGCGCAGATGCCGGTGGACGCCACGTTCCCGGCGGCCGCCGTGGTGGCCTGCCAGGGCGTTGAGGGCGCATATTCCCAGCTTGCGTGCGACAAACTGTTTGCCGCCTCGGACATCATGTATTTCCGCACATTCGAAGCCGTATTTCAGGCGGTAGAGAGCGGGCTGTGCGAATACGGCGTGCTGCCCATTGAAAACAGTTCCTCAGGTTCCGTCAACGGCGTATACGATCTGCTGCACAAATTCGAGTTCTCCATTGTGCGCAGCGTCCGGCTGCATGTGAACCACTTTTTAATGGCGAAGCCCGGCGTCAAGCTTGCGGATATCAAAGAAATCTGCTCGCACGAGTACGCGTTGGACCAATGCAGCAACCTGTTTGACCAATTCCCGGGCGTAAAGGTCACGGCAGTCAAGAACACCGCCATCGCCGCGCAAACGGTGGCGCAATCCGACCGGTCGGATCTTGCATGTATTTCCTCGCACGACTGTGCAAAACTCTATAATCTTTCGATATTAAAAGAAGGGGTTCAGAACAACGCCAACAACTATACGCGCTTTATCTGCATCAAGCGGGGCCCGGCCATTTACCCGGGCGCGAACAAGATCAGCCTGATGCTCTCCGTCCCCCACAAGCCCGGCTCGCTGTACAGCATGATCTCCAAATTCTCCGTGCTGGGCTTGAACCTCACCAAGCTCGAAAGCCGCCCCATCTGGAGCAGCGCGTTTGAGTTCCTGTTTTATCTGGATCTGGAGGCATCCGTATGGTCGCCTGCCGTTATGGAACTGTTGGAGGAATTGTCCCAAACCAACCCCCATTTTGCCTTTTTAGGCAGCTACAGCGAGATGTATTGATATGAAATATGGCCTTATCGGCGGAAGGCTTGCGCACAGCCATTCCCCAACCATCCACAAGATGCTCGCGGATTATGAATACGCGCTCTATCCTCTTACGCCTGACGAACTGCAGGGTTTTTTACTCGGCCCGGATATCGGCGGCCTGAATGTGACGATCCCCTACAAGGTGGAGGTCATGAAATACTGCGGGGCATTTACCGGAGAAGCGCAGCGCATCGGTAGTGTGAACACCCTGATCTATGACAGGACCCGCCGCCGCATCATCGGCCATAACACGGATTATAACGGATTTTTGTACCTGGTAGAGCGGGCAGGCCTGACATTGCAGGATCAGAAGGTCGTCATACTCGGTTCCGGCGGCACCTCCCGCACGGTATACGTGGCGGCGCAGGACGCAGGGGCGCGAGAGATCGTTACCGTATCCCGGCAAGGCGGAAACAATTACCAGAACCTGTTCCTGCATTCCGATGCGGATATTTTGGTGAACACAACCCCTGTGGGCATGTATCCGGAGCCGCATGGATGCCCGGTCAACCTTGACCTGTTCCCCAGCCTAAGCGGAGTGCTGGACGTCGTCTACAACCCGTTGCGCACGCGGCTGGTGCTGCAGGCGCAGGATCGCGATATCGAGGCCGAAGGCGGGCTTGCCATGCTGGTGGCGCAGGCACACGCGGCCGCGGAGATGTTTTCAGCCAAGCGCATCCCGCAGGAGCGTATCGAGGAAATTATTGAAACGCTGACAATAGACCTTTCCAACATCGTTCTTATCGGCATGCCCGGCGCGGGGAAAACCGAAATCGGCAAAAAACTTTCTGAGCGTACCGGGCGCACGTTTGTTGACACCGACGCGCTTATTGAACGTGAGGCGGGCATGTCCATACCGGGGATATTCGACCTGGAAGGCGAAGCAGGCTTCCGCGCGCGGGAGGAGGCAACCATTGCCGAAGCCGCATGCGAAAACGGCTGTGTGATTGCCACAGGCGGCGGTGCGCCCATGTTTGAAGAAAACAGGACTTTGCTAAGACAGAACGGCCGTATCTTCCATATTGAGCGGGATTTAAAGGCGCTTCCGACCAAGGGCAGGCCGCTTTCCAAAAACCTTGCCACCATGTATGAAAAACGCGCGCCGGTCTATCGCTCCTTTGCGGAAAAGACGATCCGGAACGCGGGTACGGTGGACGACGCTGTAGCCGCGATACTGCGGGCGTTTGAAAGAGGACGCATGTAGCCGCCCTTTCACAGGCATAGCGCCCCTGACGCGCAGGCGTACCGAGGCCGGAATAAAACCCAATTTCCGGAATACGATGGTTCTACCTTGTCTGTTTGAGGAAAAAAACGATGTTTCGGCCTAAAATAGAACTCGATCTGAACGCGCGGTTTTTTATTTTGCAGGCGGCGAGCGCCGCCATTTGCTGTGTTGGCGTCAGCTTTATTGCGCCTGTGCTGATGGGCTTTCAGTACGGCCCGCTGGAGATTGGCGTGGCAATGACATTGGCCGCGCTTTCCAACATGTGCGCGAAACCCCTTTGGGGATACCTTCACGACAAATATTCCTGCTCCAGGCAGACGGTGCTCTCCGCGATATTCGCAGGCTGCCTGTTTTTTACGGTGCTTGTGCTTTCAAATGGGAACAGGCTGTTGACGCAGCTTTCCGTAATGGGCATCGCCATTACGATTTCCTCCATGGTCAGCTTTGTGGACTCCTGGGCCATGCGCCTTATCAGCGAAGGTTACAATCTCAACTATGGCGCCACACGCAGCGGCGGTTCGCTGATGTATGCCCTGACCGCCGCGGGGTTCGGCGTGGTCATGAATACGTTCGGCGCAAAGCCCGGCATCCTAGTCCTCGCCCTGCTGTATGTCGTGCTGGTGTTGGCCGCTCGCAATATTCCGAACCCGCAGCAACCGCTCAAGGGTGCGCCGAATAAGACCCTCAAAGAAGGCATCCGCTATCTCTTGCGCAACCGCCCGTATGTGGCGCTGGTACTGACGTATTTTGTGGGCACTATCTGCATCTGCGCTTCAGACGGGTTCCTCTCCCTGCGTATCGCGGAATTGGGCGGCTCCGACGCGCACATCGGCATAGGCATGTTTGTGCAGGCGATGTCGGAGATCCCCATGATGCTGCTATATCAGCGCATAAAAGCCCGCTGGAAGGTTGTCCCGGGCGCCATCGTAGCTGTTTCATTCGTGTTCTACTTCGTCAAGTGCGTATTGCTGGGGCTTGCGCCAAGCGTAGAGACCGTCATTTTGATTACCCTGCTCAACGGCCTTTCCTTTGCGCTGTTTGTCATGTCAATTGTGGACTATGTCCTTGTCTATGTGGACGCAAGTTATCTTTCCACCGCCTATCTCATATTCAGCGCGCTCGGCTCGGGCCTGGGCGCGGCGCTTGGAAATTATATGGACGGCGCGATTGCCGAGACTTTAGGCGTAGGCAATATGATGCTGGCGGTGAGTGTAACCGCGCTGATTGCCGCCGCTATTGTCGGTTTTTGGGGGAAACCCAAGGCCGCTGTGGCGGAAGCGGCGCTGCCTTCGGCTTAAGTAAGGCAGCCATAAAAAGGCTCTAAGAATGTAAAAAGCGGGTTTCGATGCGAGGCATATCGAAAACCCGCTTTTTTAACGCTTAGAACTGCGAACGGCGCCCGAACTTATTATTGGCAAACTACGGACAGCCCACTGCCTTCTCATTCATATTTATCGTCAATGCTTCCATCGTCCGTTTCGGGCACAACTTCCCGTGTCTTGCTGTTGTCAGCCGCTTTCTCGGAAATATCGGCCAGCTTGTCCACTATTTTAGAAGCCAAACGCAGAGATTTTTGTTCCATATCCGCAAGTGCGGCCTCTTTATGTTCGACTTTCGCCTTTAAAGCCCCCTGTGATAGGGCAGCATACGCTTTATCCAATGTTATCTCCGATTTCAGTATGCGGGAGTTGCCATCAACCCTTGCCTTTATAGAACTGACAGTTCTGGCTTGCTGTAAATCAGCGGACAGATTTGAGATGCCTGCAAAACGCTCGTTCTGTATTTTTTCCTCGGTCTTTGGTTTATTATCGTCCTTCGGCTTCATCTTTTTCGCTTGCTTTTCCGCTTGTTTTTCCATTTCCTTTGCCATCGTTTCAGCAATCTGCGTATCAATATTTCTGATTTGCTCCTCATAGGCTTCCAATTGGGGTTTTATAGAATCGAGTTCGCCGCCCTTTTCAAGCGTCTTGCCGATCAATAAATTTTTTTGCTCGGTAATATCCATCCTCTGTTTCATGAGGTTCTGTATAAGGCTTCTCAGCCTTCCCCGCGGAGAGATCGTGACGATATCACCCTCCATCTTCCCATGCTGCAAAGAATCGCTCTTCCCGTTTCGTATTGAGACGATTCTGTTCACCCCATGGATATTCAGAAAATTGTTTTGGCCAATATTGCTAAAAGTAACTCTCATCTTTATGCTCCTCTGATTGCAACCAACATTCCCTTATCATAAGATATCGGGAAATATTTCCATAATATTAGCCGTTGAACGCAAAATGAAGAGATATAATTTAACCCATCCGCAATTTGTTATGGATAATATGAGAGGAGGGTGTTGCCCCTCCTCTTCTTACCCTTATTCCTTTGCGTAAATCTCCTGCGCGTACCGGACGGAGGCCATGGCGTCCCGCCCGTAAAAATCCGCGCCGATTTTTTTCGCGTAATCCGCCGTGAGCACCGCCCCGCCCACCATGATGCGGCAATGGGGTGCTTTCTCCCGAAGCATCAGAATGGTTTTCGCCATGCTGGCGACGGTAGTGGTCATAAGCGCGGAAAGGCCGATGAGCCGGGTATTGTGGGAGAGGGCGGCCGTTACCACCGTTTCGGGCGGTACGTCTTTCCCAAGGTCCACCACCTGGAAGCGGTAGTTCTCTAAAAGCGCCTTCACGATGTTTTTGCCGATGTCGTGCACGTCCCCGTGGACGGTCGCCAGCACCACGCAGCCCAAATTTTCGCTCGCATCCGCACCCATGTGCGCGCGCAGCACTTCGAATGCGGCTTTGGCGGCCTCAGCGCTCATCAAAAGCTGGGGCAAGAACATCGTGCCCTTTTCAAACGCCGCCCCTACATCATTGAGCGCAGGGACCAGGCTTTGGTCGATTACGGCAAGGGGCAGATACCTCTTTACTTCCGAAAGTGCAAGCAGTGCTGCCTGCTGCTTCAATCCCTGCTTCACGGCCTGTTCCAAGTTCAGGTCCCCTTGCGGGGCGGGGGCCGGGTCCGACGCAGGGGGCGCGGCAGGAGTATCGGAAGAGGACGGCGGGTTCTGCCCGGCGTATTGGTCAATAAACGCTTCGCACTGCACATCGTTGCCCAAAAGTGCCCGCACGCTGCGGTACGCGTCCATCATGGAGGGAAGCAGCGGGTTTAAGATCGCGGCGTCCAGCCCCGCGCCCATAGCGAGCGCGAAGAAGTTGGCGTTCAGTAAATCGCGTCTCGGGAGCCCGAAAGAAACGTTGGACACCCCGAGCGACGTTTTGGCGCCAAGCTCGCGCTTGACTTTAGCAAGCGCCTCAAGCGTGATGCTGCCGTTGTCTCCGCCCGCGCTGATCGTCATGGTCAGCGTATCCACGATAATATCTTTTTTGTCTATGCCGTAGGATGCGGCCTTTTCTATGATGCGGCGGGCAATCTCTAATCGGCCCTCCGCCGTTTCCGGTATGCCGCTCTCATCGAGGGTCAGCGCTACCACAAGCCCGCCATATTTCGCGACCAGCGGGAATACCGCCTGCATGCTCTCCTCTTTGCCGTTGACGGAATTGACCATGGGCTTGCCATTATATAGGCGCATCGCAAGCGGCAGTGCTTCCGGGTCGGCGGTGTCAAGCTGCAAGGGGAGGTTTGTGACACTCTGCAACTCCGTTGTCATGCGGGCTAACATTTCCGTTTCGTCGATCTCGGGGAGACCCGCGTTCACGTCCAGAATATCCGCGCCAGCATGCTGCTGGCTTAACCCTTCGCGCAGGATATAGTCCATATCCCCTTCGCGCAGCGCCTGCTTCAAACGCGCCTTGCCGGTGGGATTGATGCGCTCGCCGATAAGCACGGTGCGCTTTGTAAAATACACCGCGCGGGAGTAGCTGGAAACCACCGTATGCTCTTTTTTTGTGACGGACAACGACGCGATATCACGGCAGCGGGAAACAAGCGCGCGGATATGCGCAGGCGTTGTGCCGCAGCACCCTCCCAAAAGGTGAGCGCCGCCCTCCGCCGCCTGTGCCATCAGTTCCGCGAATTCCTCGGGACCTACGTCGAACACGGTGACGCCGTTTTCCTCGCGCGGGAGCCCGGCGTTGGGGTTCAATATGATGGGCAGGGAGCTGATTTTTGTGAGTTCCTCCAGGAACGGCAGCATCTGCTCCGGCCCAAGGCCACAATTTAGCCCGAGCGCGTCAACACGTAACCCTTCCAGCAACGCCACCACGCTGTGAATATCCCCTCCTGTCAGCAGCTTGCCGTTTAAGTCCAGCGCGACGGTGGCGAGTACAGGAAGATCGCAGCTTTCCTTGGCGGCAAGCACGGCGGCCTTTAACTCATACGTGTCGGACATGGTTTCGATCAGCACCAGGTCCGCCCCGGCACCTGCTCCCGCCTTTATGGACTGGGCGAAAAGCGATACTGCGTCCTCAAAGCCGAGATCGCCGAGCGGCTTTAAAAGCTTTCCCGTTGGGCCTACGTCAAACGCCACATATTTTTTCTGGGCTCCATGGTCGGCGGCAACGGCTTCTTTTGCCCGCTCCACTGCGGCGCGCGCCACTTCCTCCGGCGTATACCCCGTACCAGCAAGCTTGTTTGCGTAGTTGCCGAATGTGTTGGTAAGCACGATATTGCAGCCCGCCGCAAGATACTGGGCATGGATATCGCGCACTTGCTCCGGGTGCGTAACGCTCCATAGATCAGGCACTTCGCCTGGCTGTAGGCCCGCAGACTGCAGCATGGTTCCCATCGCGCCGTCAAAAAACAGCAATTCTTTGCCTAAAGTATCCCGAATTCCCATGGTCACTCCTTTTTGTATGCGCATTGCTCCAAATTGCAGGCGGAACAATCGTGTGCTACAGACTGCCGCTCCCCCATTTTAATGCCCATCACTGCCGTGATGGATTTGGTAGGTGTCAGCATGTTCGTCTCTGTACAGGAAAGCCCGATTTTCTTTGGCGCGTCGAGTACGCGCAAAATATCGGGCTGGCAGCCTAATGTTAGATCCCCGTACCCGGGGGAAAAGCGCGGGCGCAGCATGAGGCCGGAGCCTAACTTTTTCTCTATATCCGCCTGCGCCTCGTCGCAGCAGCTTTCCAGAAGCGCGGCTGCGCATGCCTGCAGCACCACTGCCGCGGGGAGGTCCGTCCTTGTATACGTCTGCATGAGCCTGTCCACCCCTGCCCCCAGCGTCGCCGCGAACAGATACGCTTCCTTACAGCCTTCAAGATGCCGGGCAAGCCCGCGGCTAGTAAGCTTCAACGGTCCGAGTGCGATCTGTTCGCCCTCCACACTGGCGTTTACCCGGAGATGGACCGATAGAAAGCGCGCGGCGCTAGTGAGCGCCGGAATGCAGGCGTTCAGCACGCTTTCTGTCTGTTCGTCCGGCTGTTGGCCCCGTTTATAGCCCAGGTACCGGAGTGCTTCCGCGCGGTCTACTTCCATAGCTTATTCCTTTGCCCGGATAATGTAGGAGAGATTGCGGAATATGCCCGCAGCGATCTCCGGCTTGTTCATAGTGTAAATGTGGATGCCGTTGACGCCGTTTGCGATGAGGTCTATGATCTGCTCCGTCGCGTACGCGATACCCGCCTGCTGCATGGCGAGCGGGTCGTCGCCAAAGCGGTCAAGTATGTTCAAGAACCTTGGCGGCAGGGATGTGCCGGAAAGCTTTACGATGCGCGAAATTTGCTTTTTGTTGGTCACCGGCATGATGCCCGCAAGTACAGGAACAAATATGCCCGCCTCGCGGATGCGGTACAAGAACCGGTACAGCACATTATTATCAAAGAACATCTGGGTGGTCAAAAAATCGCACCCGGCTTCCACCTTTTCTTTCAGGTGGGCGATGTCCTCCTTTTGGCTGACGCTTTGCACATGCCCTTCCGGGTAGCACGCCCCGCCGATAGAGAACCCGTCCCGTTCACGGATTTCTTTCACCAGTTCGCTTGCATAGGTGTAATGCTGCGGGGACGGGAACGCAGCGTTCTCCGGGATATCCCCGCGCAAGGCTAGGATGTTTTGAATGTTGCGGGCGGAAAGCTCCCCGATCAGGGTTCCAACTTCATCCCTGCTGGAGGAGACGCACGTTAAATGTGCAAGCGCGGCTACGCCGCATTGTGTGATATACTCAGCAAGCCGCACCGTGTTTTTGGAGGTGCCGCCGCTTGCGCCGTATGTGACGGATATAAAATCCGGTTTTAATTTTGCGGTTTCGCGCACCACTTCTTCCGCGCGCTCGAGTTCCGCATCCTGTTTGGGCGGGAACAGCTCGCAGGATATCGTGACGCGTTTTTCCTGAAGCAGGTCTTTGATCAGCATATGGACCCTTTCTAAACGATTGAGGCTGTTCGCCGTCTTATATTGGAATTACTCTACCATTGCGCGATATATGGCACAATACCCAAGAGCTTCTTATTTGCCGGTGTGGGCGTAATCTTTAATCTTTTCCACAGCAAACGGCGTTTCCTGGTAGACAAAATAGTTGAGCCAGTTGCCGAACAGCATGTTGCCGTGCGCGCGCCAGGTGACGCGGGGCGGCATGGAGCAATCGTTGTCGGGGTAGTAGTTGACGGGCGGCTCAATGGGCAGGCCCGCGTTCAGGTCGCGCTTGTACTCCAATTCCAGCGTTTCCGGGTCGTACTCGCCGTGGCCGGTGACAAACACGCGCCTGCCGTCGCGGCTGGCAGCAAGGTAGAGCCCCGCTTCCTTGGAGGTCGCCAGCACTTCCAGCGCCGGGTGGCTCGCCACATCCTGCGTACGCACGGTGGTGTGGCGGCTGTGGGGGGCGTAAAACAGATCGTCAAAGCCGCGCAGCAGCCGGTGCGTGCGGTTTTCCACTGTGTGGGGATATACGCCGAACAGCTTCTTTGAGAGCGGCTGCTTTTCAATGCCGTAGTAATGGTAGAGCGCCGCCTGCGCGCCCCAACAGATAAACAGCGAGGAGAACACGTTTTCCGTCGCCCAGTTGAGCACCTGGGCAAGCTCCTGCCAGTAGGCGACCTCACGAAACGGCATCTGCTCCACGGGCGCGCCGGTCACAATCGGGCCGTCGAACTGCTCGTGCTTCACCTCGTCAAACGTGCGGTAGAAAGTATCCAGGTGCGTATGGTCGGTGTTGCGGGGCTGGTAGCTTGCGGTGCGCAGCAGCGTCAAGTCCACCTGCAGGGAACTGTTCCCCAAAAGGCGCAGAAGCTGCGTTTCCGTCACCGTCTTTGTGGGCATGAGGTTGAGGGCCGCGATCCGTAATGGGCGGATGTCCTGTGTGGCGGCGCGGTCTTCTGCCATGACAAATATGTTCTCGTTGGTTAAGATATCGTAAGCGGGCAAGCCGTTGGGGATTTTCACGGGCATAGTTTGTTCCTCCTTTACTCCTGGGATTTTATCAGCGCCTGCTCGAGATCGTCTATCAAGTCTTCCGGGTCCTCGATGCCGATGGAAAGGCGTATCATATCCGGCGTGACGCCCGCGCCTTTGAGGCCTTCTTCGTCAAGCTGCGCGTGCGTGGTGCTGGCAGGATGTATAACGAGCGAGCGCACATCGGACACGTTGGCGAGCAGCGAGAACAGTTCCAGCGCGTCGATCAGCTTCCGCCCCGCCTCCGTTCCTCCCTTGATGCCGAACGTGAATATGCCGCCGCAGCCCTTCTTAAAATACCGCTTCGCGCGCTCAAAATACGCGTCCCCTTCGAGTGCGGGATAATTGACCCAGGTGACCTGCGGGTGCTTTTTTAAATAGCTTGCGACGGTCACGGCGTTTTCGCAGTGCTTCTTCATGCGCAGGCTCAGCGTTTCAATGCCCTGCAGCAGCAAAAACGCGTTGAAGGGGGACAAACAAGCGCCGGTATCCCGCAAGAAGCCCGCGCGCAGCTTCGCCAAATACCCGGCCGCGCCAAGGTTCGCATAGACAAGGCCGTGGTAGCTTTCATCCGGCGTATTGTATTCACTAAAGCGGGGGTTGTTTTTAAAGGAGAATGTGCCGAGGTCCGTGACGGAGCCGCCCATGGAATTGCCGTGCCCGCCCATGTACTTGGTGAGGGAATGCACCACGATATCGATGCCGCATGCCTTGCAGTCTATGAGATACGGGGTGCCGAACGTGTTGTCCGCGATCACGGGCAGGCCGTGTTTGTGCGCGATTTCCGCGATCTTTTGAAAATCCGGGATGTTGATGTTGGGGTTGCCGAGCGTTTCGAGATATACGCAGCGGGTTTTTTCATTAATGAGGGATTCGAGCTTTACAAAATCCTCCGGATTGACGGAATGGACCTTGATGCCGTAACGGATTTCAAACCGCTGGAATAAAAGCGTATACGTGCCGCCATAGAGCGTGGAAAGGGAAATGATCTCGCTGCCGGTCTCGGCCAGGTTCTGTATGGAGGCCAATATCGCCGCCATGCCGGAGGCAAAACATACCGTGCCCACGCCGCCTTCCAGCGCCGTGACGCGCTCCTCCAGTACGGCGACGGTGGGGTTGCTTAAACGCGTATAGATGCTGCCCGGCTTTTGAAGCGCAAACTGCGACGCGGCGTCCGCCGCGTCCTCAAACTGGTAGGCGGTGGTCTGGTAAATAGGAACGGCGCGCGCGCCTGTCGTAGGGTCGGGCGAATAGCCCGCGTGCGCCTGCAGCGTATCAAACCGGTACTGTTTTTGCTTTGCCATGGTTTTTCCCTCCTGAATATAATCGTAATCCAACAAAAAGGCCCTGCTTCGCGTCTTGCGAAGCAGGGCCAAAACAACGGAATTGGTTCCCGCTAGACTGCCGTTACCGGCATTCGCAACACGCAAACTGGCGCGGAACGCATCATCATTCCGCGCTTGGGCATCATCATGGAAACAACTATGAACGGCTTCATGGGGAAACGTTCCTCCTTTCCTCGCGTGTCCGGGTTTGTATGCAATGGTACCGTAGATATAAGCCTGCTGTCAAGTAAAAAATGTATGGGAAATTCCGCAATCCTATCAGTAGGCGATGCCTTGCGCGAGCATGGCTTCGGCCACCTTCAGAAAGCCTGCGATGTTCGCGCCCAGCACAAGGTTTCCCGGTTCCCCATACTCTTCGGAGGCGGCATAGGATTTTTCATAGATGTCCGCCATGATCTTTTGGAGCATAACGTCCACCTCTTCGAACGTCCAGCTCAGGCGCTGGCTGTTTTGGGACATTTCGAGCGCCGAGGTCGCGACGCCGCCCGCGTTTGCGGCCTTGCCCGGCCCGTACAGAACCTTGGCCTCTAAAAACAGCTCCGCCGCTTCCGGCGTACATGGCATATTCGCGCCCTCCGCTACGGCGATGCATCCGTTTTGCACAAGGAGCTTTGCGCTGTCTAGGTCAAGCTCGTTCTCTGTTGCGCAGGGCAGCGCGATATCGCAGGGGATGCTCCATATATTCCGGAAACCTTCCTGGTATTCTGCGCCGCTGACGTAGTTTATATACTCATTGAGCCTTTTGCGCTCCACTTCCTTGAGCCGCTTTATGACATCCAGATTGATGCCGTTTTTGTCATGGATATATCCGCCCGAATCGCTAATTGCCACGACATTCGCGCCCAATGCAGCCGCCTTTTCCGCCGCATAGATGGCCACATTGCCGGACCCGGAAATCACCACGGTTTTCCCTTCAAACGAAAGCCCTTTCTTGCGGAGCATTTCCTGCGTAAAATAGCACAGGCCATAGCCCGTGGCCTCCTTGCGGCCCAGCGAGCCGCCATAGGACAGCCCCTTGCCCGTGAGTACGCCGGTTACCTCGTTTTTCAGGCGCTTATATTGCCCGTAAAGGTAGCCGATCTCCCGGGCGCCCACGCCGATATCCCCCGCGGGCACATCCGTATCCGGGCCGATATGGCGGTAAAGCTCGGACATAAAGGACTGGCAGAACCGCATCACCTCCATGTCGCTTTTGCCCTTGGGGTCAAAGTCCGCCCCGCCCTTTGCTCCGCCGATGGAAAGGCCGGTCAAAGCGTTTTTAAATATCTGCTCAAACCCCAGGAATTTCAGTATGGAGACGTTGGCGGAAGGATGGAACCTCAGCCCGCCCTTGTAAGGGCCGATTGCGGAATTGAACTGGCAGCGGTAACCGCGGTTCACCCGTACCTTGCCCGCATCGTCTACCCAGCTTACGCGGAACTGTATGAGGCGCTCCGGCTCCACAATACGTTCCAGTATGCCCATGCTTATTAGTTCCGGGCGCCGCTTTACAACCGGGGCAAGGGAGATGAGGACTTCTGTTGCCGCCTGCAAAAATTCCGGCTCGTGCGGGTTTTTCAGGATGAGTGCGTCAAGCACGCCCGCAATATAGGGATCGTGTACCTGCATAATTACCTCCTTGTAATCTTGCACACACCATTCAACATAATGGCTTCCGATTGTTCAATGCAACAATCCGATAGCAGAGCCTTTATCCGTATGCTGCCCCGTTGCGGCATATGAAATTCGGCCGATTGCCCTCCTACGTCATGCGGAAGCATGCTTGTAAAGCTTCGGATACGGATATATTATTATACCTGCCGTTAAGAAAATCAACGAAAAAATGGAACGGCCGCAACAGCCGTTCCTATAGGTTACATTCTTATGTAATATCAATCATATGTCGTATTTTAAAGCCTATTCTTTCAGCGCCGCATCAAGCAGGTTCTTCAGCTTCACCGGGTCGGCCTTGCCCGCAGTCAATTTCATGACATGCCCCATGACGGCCTGTATGGCGCTTGATTTGCCTGCGCGGTAATCCGAAACGGCATTGGGGTTCGCCGCGATAGCGGCAGCCAGATGTTCCTTTAATACCGCTTCGTCGCTGATCTGCTCAAGGCCCAGGCGCTTGACAATACCTTCCGGCGCTTCATCCTCTTCCCACATGGCGGCAAGCACCTTTTTGCCCGCGCTGCTGTTGATTTTGCCTGTGCCGATGAGCTCGCATAAAGCGGCCAAGTGACCTGCGGCTATGCGGATGGAAGCATCCTCTCCCAAGCCGCGCAGCCGGAACACCTCGCTGATGAGGAGATTCGCGAGCAGTTTGGGATAATTGGTCAGCTTCGCAGCTTCCTCAAAATAGTCCGAAACCTCCTGCTCGTTGGTCAACAGCGACGCGTCGTAGCCGGAAAGCCCGTACTGCTCCATGTAAACAGCTTTACGTTCCTCGGGCAGCAGTGGAATCTGCTGCCGTAAGCGTTCGATCTCGTCTTTGGGCAGCTCCACGGCGCAAAGATCCGGGTCGGGGAAGTACCGATAATCGTTGGCGTTTTCCTTCCGACGCATGGAGGAGGTTTTGCCGGAGCCTTGGTCAAACCGTCGCGTTTCCTGCACGATACTCTCCCCCGCCTCTACCAATGCGATCTGGCGCGCGCTTTCAAACTCTATGGCGCGCCGCACGGACTGGAAGGAGTTGAGGTTCTTGGTCTCCGTGCGCGTGCCTAAAGTATCCGAGCCCGCCGGGCGCACGGAAAGGTTGACGTCGCAGCGCATGCTGCCCTCGTTCATCTTGCAGTCCGAAATACCGGTATAGAGTATGGTGGCGCGGAGCTTCTCCAAAAAGTCGATTGCTTCCTGCGCACTCCGCATATCCGGCTCGCTGACGATTTCAATGAGCGGCACGCCGCAGCGGTTGCAGTCGAACAGCGTGCCCAGGTTGGCGTCGTGGGTCAGTTTGCCCGCGTCCTCCTCGATATGGATGCGCGTTAAACGCACCTTCTTCTCCCCCGCCGTGGTTTCGATGGTCAAATACCCGCCCTCGCACAGCGGCAGATCGTACTGCGAAATCTGGTACGCCTTGGGGAGGTCGGGGTAGACGTAATTCTTCCGGTCCAGCTTGGAGTAGGGCGCGATGTTGCAGTGTGTCGCCAAGCCCGCCTTGACCGCGTACTCCACGACCTTGCCGTTTAAAACAGGCAGCGCGCCCGGCATGCCCATGCACACGGAGCAGATCTGCGTGTTGGGCTGCGCGCCGAACGTTGTGGGGCAGGAGCAGAAAATCTTGCTTTCTGTCTTTAATTCAATATGGATTTCGAGGCCAATCACGATTTCGTATTGCATATATTGATCTCCCAATTAAATAGTGAGCTCAGATTGGCGAGGATATTTGTCGCCAGACAAGGAAAAAAGCGCAGCAATACCGGTACGTATTGCGAGCATTTTTGACGCAGTATGGCGGCAAATAGACCGCCAAGATGCTTCAAGATTTAGTTGGGGGATCAATCTCTCCCAAACGCGGGCGCAGTCAGGTGGTATGCGCCGTGTTCCCGCTCATATGCCGCGCCGAAATTCAGCAGCGTATATTCGTCAAACGCGCGGCCGACAAGCTGCATGCCCACAGGCAGTCCTTCCGTTTCCCCGCAGGGCATGGAAAGCGCGGGCAGGCCCGCGATGTTGACGGGCACGGTGCAGATATCGCCCAAATACATTTCCAGCGGGTCCGCCGTTTTTTCACCGATGCGGTAGGCCGCGGTGGGCGCTACAGGCGAAAGCACAGCGTCAAACGTTTCGAACACCTTGGCATAGGCTTGGGAAAGCAGCGTGCGTACCTGCAGCGCTTTTTTGTAATAGGCATCGTAATACCCCGCGGAAAGCGCAAACGTGCCCAACAGGATGCGGCGTTTGACCTCGGGGCCGAAGCCTTCGCTGCGGGAGCGTAAATACAGTTCCTCCAGCGTTTCGCAGCCTTCAGCGCGGTAACCGTAGCGCACACCGTCGAACCGGCCAAGGTTAGAAGACGCCTCGGCGCTTGAAATGATGTAGTAGGCTGGCAAGGCGTTCGCCAGCATGGGCATGCTCACTTCCGCGACTTCCGCCCCCATTTGTTCAAACCGTTTTGCCGCCTCCAAAATGGCGGCTTTTACGCCAGGGGATATGCCTTCGCCAAGAAACTCCCTGGGCAGCGCGAGCCGTTTGCCCCTGACCTCCCCCGTAAGGGCTTTTGTAAAGCCTGTTTCTTTTCCGGGAACGGAGGTGCTATCCTGCGGATCGTATCCGCAGATGGCGTCCAGTACCAGCGCGCAATCCTCTACGGTCTTGGTGAGCGGGCCAATCTGGTCTAAAGACGACGCGAACGCGATGAGCCCGTAGCGGGAAACCCGGCCGTAGGTCGGCTTCATGCCCACCACGCCGCAGAACGCGGCGGGCTGGCGGATGGAGCCGCCGGTATCGGAGCCTAGCGCAAACGCCGCCTCATCCGCGGCCACCGCGGCGGCGGAGCCTCCGGAGCTGCCGCCCGGCACACGGGTTATATCCCGCGGGTTCTTTGTGACCTTGACGGCGGAGTTTTCGGTGCTGGAGCCCATGGCGAACTCGTCCATGTTGGCCTTGCCTAAAAACACGCAACCCGCCTCCGCAAGCTTTTGTACCGCCGTGGCGTCGTAGGGCGAACGGAAGTTATGCAATATCTTCGAAGCGCACGTGGTATGCCCCCATGTGGTGCACATGTTGTCCTTGAGCGCAACAGGCACGCCCGCAAGCGAAGAAAGCGTCTCGCCGTCTTTGCGCCGATTGTCGATCGCTTCCGCAGTCTTTAACGCATGATCGGAAGCGACGGAAAGGTACGCCCCCACGCTGCTGTCCGCTTGCGCAATGCGGGTCAAGTAAGCCTCGGCGGCCTCTTTTGCGGAGACCTCCTTGGAGGTAAGCTGTTTTGCGAGCGCCGCGGCGCTCAAACGCGTGATGTCCTTCATGTGTCCCCCTTACTCGATGGCGCTGGGCACGCGGATATAGTCCCCGTGCATGGAAGGCACGTTCTCTAAAAGCGCCTCACGGTTGCACGGCTTCGCTTCATCCGCGCGGAATATGTTATGGAGCGGCACAACATGCGCGGTGACTGGAACACAGTTCGTATCCACATGATCGAGCTGCCCCGCAAAATGAATGATGGCGGAAAGCTCCTGTTTCATATTGGCCTGCTCGGTATCCGTGAGCTTTAGCGAGGCAAGCTCCGCGACCCGCGCGATATCGAATTCCTCTTCCGCCTGTTTCTTTTTCGCTTGCTTTTCACCCACAGCCGCCGTTTCGGGCCTTGCTTCCCCGGTATAAATATGCAGTTCCTTCAATTGAGCGGCGTCCACGGGATCCGGCGCGTTGGTCAGGAGGCACTTGGCGTCCTTTGTCTTGGGGAATGCGGTGACGTCCCTTAAAGAGTCGGCTCCCATCAGCAGCATGACCAGGCGGTCTAGGCCGAACGCGAACCCGCCGTGCGGCGGCGTGCCGTAGCGGAACGCGCGGATAAAGAAGCCGAATCTGCGCTCCACCTCTTCATCGGATAGCCCCAGCGCCTGAAACATCAGCTTCTGCACCTCGCTGTTGTGAATACGGATGCTGCCGCTGCCCAGCTCAATGCCGTTTAGCACCACGTCGTACGCCTGCGCGCGCACGCGGCCCGGGTCGGTAAATAGGTAAGGGAGGTCCTCCTCATACGGCATGGTAAAGGGATGGTGCGTCGCCATCCAGCGGTTCTCTTCCTCGGAATACTCAAACTCCGGAAAGTCGCTCACGATCAAAAACGCGTACTGATCCTTTGGCCTTAGGTTGAGCAGATCGCCCAGTTCCAGCCGCAGGCCCCCTAATGTCCTTCTTACGGTGGAACGCTTATCCGCGCAGAAGAGGATAAAGTCGCCGGGCTTGCCGTCCACGCGGTCCAATAGCTCCTGCCAAACGTCGTCCGTGAAATACTTCGGCAGTATGGAGTTGATGCTTCCGTCCTCGCGGATTAATATCCACGCCATGCCCTTTGCGCCGTAGCTCTGGGCGCGGACGGTCAGCTCCTCGATTGTAGTTTTACTAAAACTCGCGCCACCTTTGACGTTGAGCACGCGGACGACGCCCTTCTTTTGCGCCGCGTTTTTAAATACAGCAAACGAGCTTTTACTGGTAATATCCGTCACGTCAATAATCGGAAGTTCAAAGCGGATATCCGGCTTGTCGCTGCCGTAGGTATCCATGGCCTCGTGCCATGTCATGCGCGGAAAAGGCTCGGTGATGTCGACGCCTTTGATAAGAAGCATGATGTGCTTGAATAACCGCTCCAAATGCTGCAAAATCTCTTCCTGCCCCACAAAGGAAAGCTCCATGTCGAGCTGGGTGAATTCCGGCTGGCGGTCCGCCCGCAAATCCTCATCCCGGAAGCAGCGCGCCACCTGGTAGTAACGGTCGAGCCCGCCCACCATCAAAAGCTGCTTGAATATCTGCGGGCTTTGCGGCAGCGCATAGAACGAGCCGGGGTGCACGCGGCTGGGCACTAGGTAATCCCGCGCGCCCTCAGGCGTACTCTTTGTGAGGATCGGCGTTTCCACATCCACAAAGCCGTCCGCATCCAGGTAATCCCGTGC
>JAEYHP010000075.1 GCA_023409435.1 Bacillota bacterium
GGAATGTGTATTCCATACTGAAGCAACGCCTTTTTCATATAGTACAGCGTCGTATTAAAATGCACCATTGCCCGGTCGCCCTCAAAATCTGCCCACAGGCAGTCCAATATTTTGCTGCGGCTTACAAAGCCCCCTTTGCCATCTATGAAGTAAGCCAGCAATTCCTCCGCTTTTTCGGTGCGGAACTTTATCTCCCTTTCGCCCGCGCATGCGCTAAATCTACCGAAACAGCGAACCCGCAGCCCGCCCGCAGGTGCCGCAAAGCTGTCCCTTGCAGTGATTCTTTGCAGCGTTTCCCTAAGCCGGTCCAATGAAACGGGCTTCATCAGATAATCGAGCGCATTGATGCGGAACGCCTCTACCGCGTACTGGTCGTATGCCGTTACGAACACCACCGCGACATTACTTTGCAGATCAAGCATACGGGTGGCAAGCTCTATGCCGTCCATATCCGGCATTTCAATATCCAGAAATACCGCGTCCACCTTATTTGCTTTGAGAAATTCCAGCGCGGAAAGCGGCTCCAAAAACTTCGCGTTCACCGCGGCCAAGCCGCTGCCGTTTATGAGCCTTTCCAATCTATCCAGGGAAGGTTGTTCATCATCCACCACAATTGTTCTGATCAACCCAACACACCTCCCGACGGAATGATATAGGAAACCCTCGTGCCTTTATTGGGAGAGCTTTCTATGGAAAGCCCCTGCCCATAGAACTTTTTGAGCCTCCTGTCTATGTTCCAAAGCCCTAGCCCCCGGCCGGATTGCGGCGCAAGCAGGGATGCGAGTCTTTCCCCGGGGATACCCTGCCCGTCGTCCTCCACCGCCACCAGCACGCCCTCTGGCGTCTTACCAACAGATATCATCACCGTACCGCCGCCGCCTTTTTTGCGCAGGCCGTGTGTTATGGCGTTCTCCACCAGCGGCTGTATGGAAAGCAGGGGAATTCTGACGCCCCCGATATCGCCGATCTGATACGCCACATTCAGCCTTTCCCCGAAACGCGCTTTTTCGATTGCCGTATACGAGTTGACAAGGCTGATCTCGCGCTCAAGCGGCACAAACGTTTCCATACTTTTAAAATCGATGCTCTGGCGCAAGTAATTGGAAAAACTGTCGATCAGCTGCTGAGCCCGTACAGGGTCAGTATCGCAGAAGGAGGATATGGCGTTGAGCGTATTGAACAGGAAATGCGGCTGAATCTGCGCCTGTATAAATGCAGCCTCGGCTGTCATCGCCTTATCCACCGAGAGTTTGAGCTCCGTAAGCGTCCGTACCCTAGCCAGCAGTTCCTCCGGCTCGAAGGGCTTGGGAAGATAATCGTTCGCGCCCGCTTCAAAGCCCGCAACGATATCCGCGGTGGATGCTTTGGCCGTAAGCAGAAGCACCGGCAGCTCAAAGCGTGTCCTGGCCTTACGGATCTTCTGGCACACCTCGTAGCCGGAGAGTTCCGGCATCATGACGTCGAGTATGACCAACGCAATTTCAGGCAGCCGCCCAAGGGCCTCCAGGGCTGCCCTGCCCGAGTTCGCCGCCGTTACCGCAAACCCCTCCAGCCGAAGGATGGAGGCAGCCGCCTGCAAATTGGCTGCGTCGTCATCCACCAGAAGCACTCTTATGCTTCCTTCCGGCGCCTCGCTTTCCGGAATATTCCCGCCTTCCGTAAGCGGAGCAGGTCCTTCCGGCGTATGTACCAGAGCCTCGCTTTCTTCAGCCGCCTGCTGCGTAATTGGCAGCGTAAAATAAAAGCGGGAGCCCTCCCCCAGCCGGGAGTGAACCCAAATGCGCCCGCCCTGCAGCTCCACAAGCTGCTTGGTGATGGGTAATCCCAGGCCGGTCCCCCCGTGCCTGCGCGTAATGGAATTGTCCACCTGCTCAAAGGATCTGAAAATATCCGTCAGCCTGTCCTCCGGAATTCCCTCGCCCGTATCGCTGATGCAGACCTCCAGCATATCCCCGGCTTTTCTGACGGAAACTTGCACACGCCCTTGCGAGGTAAACTTCACCGCGTTTCCAACAAGGTTGTAGAGTATCTGCGCCACTCTGCTTTCATCCGCCAGGACAGGGGGCAGGCTTTCCGGAATCTCCGCAAGCAGCTCATACTCTCTGGCACGATTGAGCTTCTCGAACACATTGAGCACGGTACCGATCAGGCCCTGCAGTTGGACGGGCCGGAGATAAAGCTTGATATCCCCGTTTTTCATCTTAGAATAATCCAGGATGTCGTTGACAAGGTTTGCAAGCCGCCGGCTGCTTCCCGCGACAATGGACAGGCTCTGCTTCTGGCGGTCATTCAATTCGCCATCGCTGCCCTTGAGCATGGCTTCGGTAATGCCGATGACCCCGCTTAGGGGCGTTCGCAGTTCATGGGACGTATTGGCGAGAAATTCATCCTTGATTTTATCCAGCTTTAAAAGCTTCTGGGAAAGGATGCTGACACTTCGGAAGGCCTCCGCAGAACGCCTTGCAAGAACAAAGGACTGCATCAGCAGCAGAAGGAACAGCCCGACAGAAACCAGCTCGCCCACACTGCTGTTGATACGGTTATTCTGATACAGCATGTCGTGTGCTGCGCTTACAATGACCGGCAGCGTCCCAAGCAGCAAGGTCATTGCATTCTTTTTGCCGTTGAGGAAAGCCCGGGCAGTGCAAAGAATGGGATATGCGCCCGTAATCAGGGCGGCGATGTCCAACACATATACCAACTCTGTAAAGAAGACGACAGAGCTGAACAGGAAAATCAGCGACATCCCTGCCGCATAACCTACAAAGGTCCGAAGAACTTTTTTGGAGCGTTCCTCCGGAAACAGCTCTCCGAGCATATAGGCGGCAAAAATAGGGAACCAGAGTACGGTCAGGTATTCGATAACGACGATGGCGCGATAGGTGACGAAAGGAATGACCTTATAAATCAGGTAATCTCCGAATACCAGCGTTCGCAAAGCAAACGTAAGACACATGAACACATAGTACAGGCTGCTCCTATCCTCGCGGCGCAGCAAAAAGATGTTCAAATAATAAAACGCCATTACCATGAGGGCGCCTGTCAAAAACAAATCCTTATTGACAACGGATCTGTCGGCATTTTGGATCTGCTCAGGTGTGCCCAGATTTATGGTATACCACATGCCGCCGCGGGAATATACAAAGTTGGACACATGTACGATGATGTGAAAGCTGGAGCCTTCAGGTTCAAATTCAGCCGTACGCGGCCGGTACCAGGGCGTGGACCGGTTTGCTTGTGTACCAACTGTCCCGTTCGATGAAACAAGCGTATCGTCTATGTATAGTTCATAAGCTGTGGAAAAGGTGGGAACGCGCAACGCCAACGGTTGATCCTGCGGCGCATTGATTACTTTTAAAATATAAGTACCGTAGCCAAAGCCTGATAGGTTTTCACCATTTATTTGATATCGGTTCCAGACGTTAGGAACGTCCGCCGTTACGTCTGGAAGCAGGGTATCGTCTTCCATCTCCTGAACAGTCAGAAAGCGTTCCCAGTAGAACGCCCATTCGCCGTCCAGACTCAACGTCCCATCCTTTGTTTGGTTCCAGTTTTTTAAATCAAGAACGCCATTTATGGGGTGGATACGATACATATCCTCCTTCGACAGGCTAAAAGCGATAAGTAAGCAAATGGCGACCGCCGCTATGACAAATATCAGAATCAATAGCCGCCGCCTCTTGGGTTTTTCTCTCATTGCGTCACCTTCCTGCTTTGCTCATATATCGCTACTAAGTAATAGAACGGCTTGCGCGCAGACTATGTTAGGCTTGCTCATTTCCTTGATTATATATCAATACTTGGGATGCACGTTAATCAATTTATTAGGAGCTACCTTCATCAAGGATAGCTCCTTCGCATTTAAATATCCATTATACATGCTTAGTGAATTCAAGCAGTACCAGTTATTATCACTCTTCACTCCGTCGGCTTGTTAGGATGCCGCTTGCGCTAAAACTGTATTTCTTGCCATCTATGGTTTGCCGGCCGGTGACGGCCTTGCCATCCTTGTAGTAGATCCACTCGCCGTCATCATTTCTCGCCCAGCCCTGGGTAGTAGCGGGGTCAATGGTTAGCTTGGCATAGCGCTGCAGAGCTATGGCAACTTCCGCACGGGTAGCGCTGGCCTTAGGATTGAACTTGTTGTTTTGTTCCCCTGCCATAATGCCCGCCTGCTGCATCGCTTTCACCGCGTCCTTTGCAAAACTGCTGATACTGGAATTGTCGGCAAAGGTAACGGCCTCGCGGGTAACAGGAAGGATATAACCGGTTGCCTTTGCGTAATTTTGCAGAATTACTGCAAGTTCCTCACGGGTGACCGCTTTGTCAGGCGCAAACCGCTTATTCCCGATGCCGCTGAAGATGCCCTTCTTGCATGCCCACTCGATGTAGGACAGGTAATAGGTTCCCGCTTTTACATCGGTAAATCTGCTGGTTTTGTAGCCGCTCACATCCGCACCGGCCAGTGTGCCAAGAGCCGTCGCCAGCACTCCACGAGTCATTGCCGCATCCGGTAAGAAAGTGGTATCCGAGGCTCCGTTTAGAATTTTACGGCTGACCACATAATCGATAGCATCCTTAGCCCAATGCTTCACCGTATCGGTAAACTTCGCTGCTGGAGGCTGGTATGCCACACCGTACACCGAGAAATGGTCCGCCCAAAACAGGACGCTTCGGCTGTTGGCGTCGTAGCTGGAATTTGAAATCAGAGTGATTTTGCCGCTACCATCCACATACGCCGCATAGAGATTACCGGCATATTCACCCGCAGCCGGGACGTAGGGAATCCTTATGGAAGCCGCGCCCCGGTTCATGCCGGTAACGGACGCCGTATGCCTGTTTTTGACATAGGTGATGGTCATGTTATAGACCGGTCTTGCGCCAATGAGGGCCTGTGCCGCTGCGGACCGATTCTGCGCCGGAGTGATGGTAATGGTCACATTGCCTGTGCTCTGCCTCTGTATTTCCTGAAGGGCCAACAAATTAAAATCGATTGAGATTTGTCTGCCTTCCACCGTGAAGCTCTGCACCTGCGAACTAATAAGAGTTTGAAGAGTGGGTTGTGTCAGCACGATCTCAAGGGCGCTTGTCGTACTCGGCGCCTCGACACTGACTGCGACTCCGATGCCGCTTGCCGTTGCGTTCTGCTGGCTTGCCTGCATCTGTGCTGTGGCGATAGCGTTTGTTACTATTGCTTCGGGAATGGTTGCCGTGGCAAAGCCGTTATTTCCTGCTGTTGCCGCCACCGTCGTTCCGGCTACAATGGGCTGATCCGGCTTCTTATCGGAAGTAATGACGGCAGGGGAACCGCTTCCGGAAGAACTGCCTCCGGAGGAGCCGCTTCTTGCTGTCAATGTCACCTTATAAGTATCGGTCGAGTTTCCCATTCCGTCATTTGCCGTGAACTCCAGCGTGGTTGTTCCTGTTGCAGACGGAGTATAGCTGTAGTTTGTATTTGCCAAGACCACAGCCCCATTTTGGACGGATACCCTGTAAGTGAGCGGGTCACCGTCCGCATCCTCAAATATCGTCGAAAGGTCAAGGGTATACGCAGTATTTACCCTCACGCTGGCCGCCGCTGTTGCTGGTATGCCCGGTTTGCGGCTGGGCGGTGTGTTTTGCTGTGCTCCCGCATTGACCACCAGAGTAAAGCTCTTGGAATCCGTCAACGTGCCGTCTGTGACTTCCACTTCAACGCTGTACGGCGAGCCCAAGTCTGCACCATCGTCCGGCATACCGCTGATGAGGCCGGTGCCCGCGTTGATTAAGAGCCCTCCCGGCAGCCCGGTGGCGCTGAATGCGAGCGTGCCGGTACCCGTGTAGCTGTATTCAATTGCCTTGCTGTACGGAGAACCCACCGTCGCGTCGCTCAGCGAGACCGTTGTGATGGAAAGCGCCGCAGGGTTTATCGTCAAGGTGCCCCCATTGGAGTTTATGACCGCAGTAGTCCCATTCTTGCTGTTGGTGATCACGCATCTGTATCTGCTTCCGCTGTCGGAAAGGGCAAGCGCCCCCGTGGTATAGCTTGCACCTGTCGCGCCTGTAAGGTTGCTCCAGCTTGTGCTTCCGCTCGGGTACCTCTGCCACTGGTATGTGAGAGTTCCGCTATCGGGAGCCACGGCTGCTATCGTGAAGGTCGCTGTCTGGCCAACGTTCCTGGTGACATCCGCCGGTTGTGTGTTTATGACCGGCGCCGCAGCCGCAGGGTTCACCGTCAAGATGGCTGCGTTGGAGTTTATGACTGCAGTCGTTCCATTCTTGGTGTTGGTAATAGTGCAGCGATATTGGTTTGCGTTATTTGTAAAGGCAAGCGTGCCGGTGGTATAGCTTGCGCTAGTCGTTCCTATTCCGGTAATGTTGTTCCATGCCGTGCCTCCGTTCGTGGACCGCTGCCACCGGTAGCTGAGCGTTCCGCCGTCCGAGGATGTAGCCGCTACCGTGAATGTCGCCGTCTGGCCGATGTTTCTGGTGACATTTGCCGGTTGTGTGTTTATGACCGGCGCCGCCGCCGCAACATTGACTGCCAGCAAGAGGGTCTTGGAATCAGTCAGCTTACCATCTGTGACGTCCACCGTCACATTGTACGGCGAAGCTAAATTCGTACCGGCGGCAGGCGTGCCGCTAATCACCCCGGTACCTGTGTTTATTGAAAGCCCACTCGGAAGGCCCGTAGCACTATATACGAGCGTATCATCTCCTGTATAATCCACAGCGATCGTCCGGCTGTACGCCGTGCCGACTGTTGCAGCGGGAAGCGCAGCTGTGGTGATAGTCAGACTGACTTGAATTTTGATGCGCACAATAGAGGTGCTTTTGCTGTATATGAGGTAATCCTCATAGGGGGTTGTCCCACGAACGCCGTTTGCTGCAATTCTTTCCGTATTGTTTACTATGACATACATCGGCGCGGTAACGATGCCATCGATGATAGCCTCACCGCCCCCATAGATATTTGCGCCGCAACTACGGTCGCCGCTTGCTTTAACATTGCCGCCGACAGTAGCTATTCCCCCATCTATAATTCGTATGCCACAGCTAGGGTTGCCATCTGCAGTGGCATTGACATTTACCGCAACCGTCCCGCCGTCGATGATGTATGCGCCATTGCTCTCCTCCCCTGTTGCTATGACACTTCCACCGACTGAAACGCTTCCGCCAGACGTGGCGCGTGCAGCACAGCCATATGCACCGCTTGCCGTTGCGTTGACTGCGACCGCGACTGTTCCTCCGTAATCAGCAAGCGCACCGTAACTGCCCTCACCATCTGCGGCGGCATTCGTTCCAACCTCAACAGAGCTGCCGGCATCACCGGCATACGCGCCATAGCTATCGCGGCCGATTGCCGTGACGCCACCGCTGATCGTAATGGTACCGCCATCCACGGCTTGCGCACCGCAGCTGTTACCGGCTTGGGCTGTGGCATCGCCGCCTATACCAATCGTTCCGCCCGCTGCGTATGCGCCAACGCAGCTTGTATCGCCTGCCGCGGTGGCATTGAAGCCCACTGTAATCGTGCCGCCTTCTTGTGCATACGCGCCATAACTGTCATTTCCGGTCGCCATGACGGTTTGTTCGATTTCAATGGAGCTTCCTCCAATGCCGGCAAACGCGCCACAGCTGCGGACTCCGTCTGCCGTTACGTTGACGCCTGCCGCAACGGCGCCGCCATTCACAGCATATGTGCCGTAACTGCCTTCGCCGGATGCTGCGGCAGTTTGCCCAACTTCAACAGAGCTGTTTACGCCGTCAGTATACGCGCCATAGCTATTGCTGCCGATTGCCGTGGTGTTGGCGGCGACTTTAACAGAACTGCTCGCACCGCCGAAGCTGTAGGCTTTTGCTCCATAGCTATATTCACCCTCCGCTTCCGTATTTCCGCTGACCGTAACAATACCGCCGTCTGTGGCAGAGGCGCCGCAACCGCTCTCGCCATCTGCCGTGGCATCACCGCCGACGGTAATCGTTCCTCCCACTGCATATGCGCCGGTGCTATTTGTACCGGTTGCCATCGCATTGGAATTTACTGTTACTATGCCATTGCCGGCAAATGCGCCGAAACAAGAATTCCCTTCAGCCACGGCGTCACCGCCAACCGTGACAGCGCCATTGTCCATGGCAAGCGCGCCTGCAGCCCCCTGGCCTTCCGCCGTGGCATTCCCAGCAATTGTGATTGTTGCGGCCGTCTCCATTGCACACGCACCGGCGCAGTTCATACCGGTCGCCATGGCGTTGCCGCTGACCGTGACAGTACTTCCGGCAGAAGCGGCCGCGCCATAGGCGAAATCGCCATTTGCCGTCGCATTGGTGACGGCAGCGCTGCCGCCGCCCCTCGCATAAACGCCATGCATGCCATATCCCTGGCCGCTGACGTTCAACGCGCCCTCACCGGTCAGGAACATTCTTCCGTAACCTTCTACCAACAATGCCGCCTCGCCGTAAGAGGCCGTGACATTCAGCGTATGGCCGTTTAATTGGAATGTGATGGTCATCCCATTTACTGATATGGGATACGGGTACTCGAAGTCCGCCGCCAACTCGATGGTGTCCCCATCCTGTATACTATTCAGTGCGTCCTGCAATTGGGATGGGTCACTGACCGAATACACTGCACCCGCAGCCAGCACCGTAGAGGGCAGAAGCGTGAGCATCAGCGCGATAACCAGTACTATTGTTAAAAGCCTTTTTTGCATTTATTTTCCTCCGTCGTTTCCACGTGTTATGCCGCCGCTTTCGCTGAAAACCCAATAAATCAAATGTCAGTATTCAGATATATGTCTTTCTCTGTATTCTACAATTTTCTACTTAACCACCGCTGAACGGATTAATACCCGATTTATTGGGAAACCTGAAACTCACTACAGGGACACGTCCCTCGAAGCACGACGCGAGCCTCCTGCCTGGGACCGTCTGCAGCATCCGCCCGAGCGCTTCGCCACTCGCATCCACTTGTGGACCCCGGCAAAGACCCGGCCGTATAAATAGGAATAGCAAGGGCCAAGGAACGTTTCCCTTTCTGCGCCCTCCAGTTTGTCCCCATCGGGAATGTTCAGTTTCTTATACATTAGAAATGGGATAGCAGCGCTTGCTATCCCTTTCACGATCCACCGCTAACTTCCAGATAAGGCAGGTTCAAATCATACCGTTATGGCTCACCGAATAATGCTTGGTCATGAAATAACAAAATGATAGGAAGCCTTGAGCGCTGCCTCACGGCACCCCACTTTATGTCTCTATGTTTTCCCATATAAGCATGGAGCAGAAGCCCTGCGCTTTGATATTAGAGGGCGAAGCCTTCGTATTCGATCCAACTATGGACAACAGAAAAAAGCTGAAGTGGAGTTTTAAGCGGTCACTTATCCCAAATGTTCTCATTACAGTATATTCTAAATTTTTGTTGGATTATTCCGTCTGCTAATTTACTGCTGGCAAATAGAAGCGATTGCTACATGTGCTTGTTCATTTGTGGCTATCAAGAGGCGAGAAACGAGGCTTTTCTCAGAAAAACATGCATACCACCAAACACCCTTTTGGCAAGAATCGCTGGTAAGCTATCGTTTCCGCTCCCTCTGATGCTTCAGGAATTAATAAATGCATTGCTGCTGAATCTGCTGTGCGCCATATAACAGACTTTCCAGATACAGGTTCTTGTTTTCCGGAGTCAGCCTGCTTTCCAATGTCGAAATGGAAAGCGATGCCATGACATTGCCCATTACGTCTTTGAGCGGGACAGCCAAAGAAGCGCCACCCTTCACCCGTTCCCCTATGCTGACGGCATAACCCAGTTCCCGGGCTTCTTCCACCGCCTGCAAAAGATCGGGCAGTTCCTCTTGCTTGAATATTCCCTGATCCACATAACGCGTCAATATACGTTCGCGCTCCCGGGATGTCAACCCCGCGGCAATTACCTTACCTGTCGAACCCACAAACAGGGGGACGTTTGCCCCTATACGAACGCTACGCGTAATGGGCTGCGTCCCCTCAATACGATAGATGCATACCCTTTCATAACCGTTGAGCACATTGAGCGATATCGTTTCCTGCGTCCGCTCGTTTAATTCGCGCATTACCGGAATCGCGGCGTCTAGAACGCTCCGCTCCGCAATACCGCTTAAACCAAGGGATAACAGTTTGGGCGTAAGCGCGTACCCTTGCTTGGCATGGCGGCGTACGACCCCTTCCGCCTGAAGCGCCTGCAATATTCTGTGCACGGTGCTACGAGGGATACCCGTCCCCTCGCTGATCGAATCGATAGTAGCCGTGTCGGTGGCCGATATGCTCTCCAGCACAGTAAATGCCTTATGAATCATCGTCATATACCTCATATAAGACATCCCGAATGAGCGCCCCGGCTTCCCAAGATGTCATGGGGATTTCCCACCATATGGGACTACGACTGATTATAATGCGTTTGTATACAAAATTCAACCTGCTTTCCCGGGCATCCGCCTTTGCGCAAGTTTAGCCAGTATGACACCCGCTACACTGAACGCTCCGGCGATCAAAAAAGCAATGGTATAACTCCCATTGTTATACTCCTGCACTACGGCAGCCAAACGAGGGTCTGCAAAGGACGCCAATCCATATGCCAGAAACATGACGCCAAAATTGACCGGATATTGATCAACATGTTGACCGCCGGAAGAAGCCAACGTTTCTTTTCCAGATTCATGGTATTTATCTTTTTCATATTGTTACCCCAGCATCAGCCCCGCGCACAGCGGCGCGAACAGCAGCACCAGGCCCAGCCGCAAAACCTGAAACACAATAACCTTCGCCGAATCCGCCTCCAGTTCCATTGAAAGAAGGACCGTAGGCGAAAGCCCCGCGGGCGAGGCTGCAAGCAGGCAAGTCCTTTTGTCCCAGCCCGAAATTTTATTTAGCGCCAAAGAAAGCAGCAGGCTGCCCCCTACGATTAGCACACACAACAGCAGCGCCGGGAGAAAATATTCGTCTATACGCAGCAGGCTATCTTTGGTAATACCCAGTCCTACCAACCCGCCCACGCCCATCTGAACAACACTCTGGAGGGTTTTATTTGGCTTCGCGCCTATTCCCCCCACCTTGGTATACAGCCCTACCGCCAGCATGGGTCCCACCATGGTTCCCGCCGGCACATGCAGGCTGGAGAACAAAAAAGCGGCTACGCTCCCCAATGCCAGCAATATCGCCCAGTCTATATATCCGGGCTTTCTGACCGTCTGCCTTTCTGTATCTGTACATATCGGCCCTGGTACCCGCCGCGCTAAGATAGGAATGAGCAGCATCGTAAGAAGCAGCCGTGAGGTCTGCAAAAACGCCACGGCAACCCCGTCCGCATGATAATCCAGCGCCATCAGGGAGATCTCCGCAATGCCGCCCGGCATGGCCGCAAACAGCGCCGTGGCTTCATTTATCCCCGCTGCCGCCAATGCTTTTGCGGTCAGTATCGAGATCCCCATGATCCATACCGACGCCAACAGCACCTGCTTCCACATGCCATTGAGCTTTAAATTGAAGCGGAGACCCAGCATAATCCCCATGATTACCGACAGTATGGGTTTCAGCCATGCGGGCGGCGTTACCGGCCACCCTAAAATATTCGCTGCGCATATCGCTGCCAGCGGCCCCAATATCGCCGGCGTGGGAATTTTCAGTTTTAAAAACAGAAACCATCCGGCCGCGCACAGCCCTGAAAATAGCAACAGCTCCAACAAGCAACCCTTTCATAGCAGTTCCCCGCCATAGGCGGGGAACAAATGATCTTTTGATATTCAGATACAATACGGCCCTAGAAGCTGCCGTCCTCCAGCCGGGAAGCCATTGGGATCAGCCCGCCCGCCTTGAGCATTTCCCGCAGGAACGGGTCCACCGGCTTTGCTTGCAGCTCTTTGCCGTTCGTTTCATTTCGAATGAGCCCCGTTTCCATGTCCACGCTGAGAATATCGCCATCCTCAACGATACCGGTGATGCCGGGGCATTCCATCAGCGGCAGCCCTACCTCAAACGCATTGCGGTAAAACAGGCGCGACGCATATTCCACCACCACGCAGCCCACGCCAGTCGCTTTGATGGCTTTGGGCGCAACCGCCCGCCCAGAGGACTGCCCGAAATGCACGCCGGCCACCAGGACGTCCCCCGGCTGTACTTCCTTTGCAAAGGCCGGATTGTAATTTTCCAGCACATGCTTCGCCATTTCTTCCATTGTGCCGAGCGCGCGGTCCACCCGCACGATCTGGTCGGTGGGAATATTGTCGCCGAATTTCCAGCAGCGTCCGCGATTCTCCATACCTAAAGCTCCTTTCACATGTTCCCTATGGTTTCCGCCATGGGAATGAGCCCTCCGGCATGGAGCATATTCACCAGAAAAGGATCCACCGCGCGGGCCTGCAAGGATTTCCCCGTGGTCTTGTTGGTGATGATCCCGCTTTCCATATCGGCTTCCACAATATCGCCATCCGCGACAATACCGGTGATGCCGGGGCATTCCATCAGCGGCAGCCCCACTTCGAATGCGTTGCGAAAGAACAGCCGCGACGCATATTCCACAATGACCACGCCGATGCCGGTGGCCTTGAGCGCCTTGGGCGCGACTGCCCGCCCGGAGGATTGGCCGAAGTGCACGCCGGCCACTAGGATGTCACCGGGCTGCACTTCCTTTGCAAAAGCAGGGTTGTAATTCTCCAGGACGTATTTTCGCATCTCTTCGATTGTCAGAAGCACGCGTTCGGCGCGTACGATCTGGTCGGTGGGGACGTTGTCCCCGAACTTCCAGCAGCGCCCGCAGAATTTTGTTTGCATACAGGCCTCCTTTACAGGTGCGCGCGGGGATCCGCAATGCACCCGTTGAGCGCGCTGGCCGCTACCGTATAAGCCGAGGCCAGGAACATGATGGCTTTGGGGCTGCCGTTGCGGCCCGGGAAGTTGCGCGCATGGGTGGAGACCATCGCCTCGTTCTCGGTCATGGCGCCCATGTTGATGGCCTGATTGCTTCCGGTGCTGGGCGGGAACCAGGTGCAGCCCGCGTCAAAGAGCGTTTCCACCAGCCCCTCCCGCACGGCTTGACTGAACACCTCACGGCTGGATGGCACAATATTGAACTTCACGCCGGGCGCGATGTGCTTGCCCTTCAATATCTGCGCCGCCTGCCGGATATCCTCGATGCGCCCGCCGCCGTGGCCGCCAAGCTCCGCCCATTGAACGGGCTTGCCGGAAAAGCCGCCGTTTACCGGCTGCAAATTCCCCAAAGTGGGAGAGGCCGCCACCTGCGGCTCCAGATTGCTGATGTCATAGCTCCACACGGCTTCATAGGCGCAATCTTCATCCGACGTAAACACCTCGAAGGGTTCATCCGTGATGGATTTTACAAACGCGATCGTTTTGTCATCGGGGTCGATAAATGCGCATTTGCCGCCCACATCGATGGTGATGAGCGGGAAGAGCCAACGGTCCCACACTTCAAGATCCTTAATGTACTGGCCCGTAAAGTGCAGCGCCCTGTATACCGCACCGCCCTCGCCGATCTGCCCCGTCAGCCAAAGCGCGACGTCGCGCGGCATAACGCCCGGCTTGGTATGGCCCGTGATTTCAATTTTGATGGTCTTTGGGACCATGAACCATGCCTTGCCGTAGGGCATCACGGTGGCCGCATGCGAATTGTTGCCCAAGCCCACCGCGAAGCAGCCCAGCGTGCCATGCACGGGGGTATGGCTGTCGCTGCCCACCACGATGGTGCCCGGGCGGACCATGCCACGGCGCACGCCTACGTGATGGATGTTGCCAGAGCCGCAATCGTAAAGCCGGGTACCGTATTTCTTGGCAAAATCGCGGCAGCGTTCCAGCACCTTTGCGCGTTCCTCGGTAGGCGGCGAAAAATGGTGGTCAAATACGAAAGCGGTACGGTCCGGGTAACGGATGGTCTTCTTGACTTCTTTTTCAAACACATTGGCCGTGATGTAACCCGACAGGTCATGCATCAGCTGCGTATCCACATTGGCCACCACCACGTCCCCCGGCGCTACGCTTTCACGCCCGCTCGCCTTGGCCAGTATCTTTTCAATCATATTCATTGGCATTGCAGACTTCCTCTTTTCTTCGTAATCCATATCCCTGCGTTTCCGGCGGCATCAGATGTCCGTCAGCAAAACGGCGCCGTTTTCTTCCATGCGCGCCATATCCTCTATCATGACGCCTTCGCCGCGCAGCCGCACCGAGAAAATCTGCCCTGCCGCGAGCTTCGTGCTCCCCTGGGGTTCCCAGGCCGGATGGTCGCTGCGTATGTAGGTGCACAGCATTACTTCAAAGCCTTCCGCCTCATATGCATAGGACGTATTGCCGGGCTTCAGGGCCGCGAGTATCTTGCCGCGCGCCGCAAACGCCGCGGCGTTGCGGGAAGCGTGCGTATTGCGCATGACGGCTATCCACTCTCCCAAGTACTGCAGCTGCACATACAGCGTCCAAGGGCCCTTTTCCACGCGGTCCGGCGCTTTCATAAACGTCAGCTCCGCATCCGCGGCCAAAAGAAGCGCATCCATGGCGCCTGCCGTGCGGCAGGCGTATTCCACATCCGCCGCCACGACCTGCTGGGTCCGTCCATCCTCGGCGGCATTGGCAGACGCACTTGCGATGGCAGGCTTCATCAGCGCAATACCTTTAAGCAGCGTATCGCGGTATCCCGCATCGCGCTGCGACATCTGCGCTTTTGCCGCCTCCTGCATCCACACCGCGCGGTAGCCCGCCGCCTCTATGGCCGCCCGCATGCTTTCGGGGAAATACGCCCCGATCATGCCGATGGCTGTACCCTTGGGATAGTTTTCTGTCAGGTGGGTGACCATGGCCTTATTGACCGCGGGACCTGCCGCCGTAATTTTTTCCCGCGGTACCCCGCTCATCATTTCCACCCAGAAGTTGACGCGCGCGGTCATGCTGGAAACGATGGAGCGGTCCCCGTTTTTGTTCAGCACGCAGGTGGCCGCCGACCAGTAAGGCCCGAGGTTGGCATAGTAATGAAGTTCGTCGGCAGTGGCGACGTCGCCGTAGATCACCGCGGCTTCCACGCCGTATTGTTCGAAAGTGCCGATCAGCACGTCGCGGCGCTTTGCAAGCAACTCATCCGGCACCAGGGCCGCGTTGCGTTCCATATATCCACGTTTCATCGTATTCCCTCCTCTACTCCGCCTGGAACAGCTTCCGCTCGGTCGTCGAAAGCATGCGATAGCCATCGTTGGTGACGACCACCGGGTCTCCAAACACCATGTAACCGGTATCGGGATGGTAGGTATTGGGATGGATTACGATCACCATGCCCTCGTCCACGATAAAATCGATCCCTTCGTTTACCGTCGGGTCCTCGTCCAGGTGCATGCCGTGGCCGTGCCCGCGCACGCGGGTGTACTTGGGAGCGGTATACTCGCCGAAGCCGTATTTGCGGAACACATCGTTCTCGGCTTTGGCTACGTCGTTGATATTGACACCGGGTTTCAATGCGGCAAGGCCCGCCTCTTCCGCCTCCTTAAACAGGTCGAACACACGCAGTTGGTCCGCGCTGGGCTTGCCCTTTACCACCGTGCGGCAGATCTGGCACCACCAGCCGTCGAGTTGCGGCGTTAGCTCCGTCAGCACCAGGTCGCCCGGTTTTGCCGTCCTGTTCTGCGGAGGCGTCATGCCGAACACTTCCTTTTGCCCGGTGGAAATCAGCATGAAGTTGTCCTCGGCACCCATCTTTTTCAATGCGTATTCAACTTCGGCAACGATCTGGAATTCATTGAGCCCGCGGGAGATCGCATCCACAAAAACGGGGAAGGCACGGTCTGCAAGGTTCACCGCCGCCCGCAGGCATTCCACCTCTTCGGGCGTTTTGCGGTAACGAATTTTCTCAATAGCGCCTTCTGCTCCCGTCATCTCCGCTCCGGCTTCGCGGATGGCCTTTGCGAATACCGCCGGAAGCAGGCCGCCGCTGGATATGCCGATCCGGCGGACGCCCTCATCCGCAAGCAATTTGCCTAAAGCTGCGCCGTTGTCGTTGGCGGGTAAAAACGCGGCGATACCAGTAAGCGCCTTCTTCGCGCGCATACTATCATAGGGAGAAGACAGCAACACATAGAATGCGTCCTTCCCGCGCAGATAGAGCACCATCGCGTTGGGTCCGTAAAAATTTACACCGGTCAAGTACCGGAAATTTTCCTTACGCCAGGCGCAGCTGTAGGCCAGCACCGCCTCCAAATCTCCATCCTGCGCTATTTGGCGCAGGATGGCTTGTTTCCTGCTCTGCATATGTGTCACTTCTTTCTGTTCCTGAGTTTCTCCAGCAGGCCGCCCGCCGTCATAATATCCAGCAGAAAGTCCGGCAGTACGGTCCCCTGCCTGACGGCCCCGGTGGTCAGGTTCCTGATTGCACCGGTGGAGATATCCGCCTCCACCTCGTCGCCCGGCTTCACCAGTGACACGATATCCGCGCATTCGAGTATCATTAGGCCGATATTGATGGCGCTGCGGTAGAAAATGCGTGAGAAGCTCGGCGCAATGATGAGCCTGACGCCGGAATACTTCAGTGCGGCCGGCGCCCATTCACGGCTGGAGTTGCAGCCAAAATTGCTGCCAGCGACCATGATCTTCCCCTTTTCCAGCTTTTTATGGAAGTCCGAGTCCACATCCAGCATCGCGGCCTCGGCCAGGCCTTCGGGCGTTACCGCCTTCACGTGCCGGGTATGCGCAATCAGCTCGGCCGACACATTGGCGGGATATACTTCGCAAACGATATCTTTAATTACCATTTTACACCTCATATCATGTCGCGCGGGTCGGTCAGCTTGCCGTATACGGCGGAGGCTGCGACCGTGGCGGGCGAAGCCAGGTAGATTTTTGCGCTGCTATCCCCCATGCGCCCGGTCATGTTGCGGTTGGAGGAACTTACGCACACCTCTTCCTTGCCCAGAAGACCATAATGCCCGCCGGCGCAGGGACCGCAGTTGGGGTTGCACCAGATCGCGCCCGCTTCCAGGAATATCTGCGTCAGCCCTTCCTCGATGCATTGCCGGAAAATGCCGCGCGAACCCGGGATAACCTGCAGGCGCACCTTCGGATCGACCTTCCTGCCCTTTAAAATATTCGCCGCAATACGGAAATCCTCCATGCGGCCGTTCGTGCATGTTCCCAGCAGTGCGCGCGTAAATGGCACGCCCGCCGCCTCCCGCACAGGAACGGCATTCGCGGAGCTACCCGGCAGCGCAACCGTCGGCTCCAGGCTGCTGCCGTCGATTTCGAATACCTGCTCGTAGTGCGCGTCGGCGTCGCTCTTCATGAACTCGTACCCGCCGCGCGCGCGGCCCTTCAAAAATTCCGTTACTTTTTCGTCCGGCTCAATGATGCCGTTCTTTGCCCCGGCCTCCACCGCCATGTTGCACAGTGTCATGCGGCTGTCCAGGCTCATGGCCCGGATCGCGCTGCCGGTATATTCCATCGCCTTATAGCTGGCGCCGTCCGCGCCGATCAGCCTCATGATATGCAGGGCGAGGTCCTTGCCTCCTACCAATTCCCGAAGCTCGCCGTTCACTTCGAACAGCAGCGTTTGGGGCACCTTCATCCAGATCTTCCCCTCGCTGAATACCCAGGCCATCTCGGTGGAGCCAAGGCCCGTAGAAAATGCGCCCAGCGCGCCATAAGTGGTGGTATGCGAATCGGTTCCCACAACGACCTTGCCGGGCAGCACATACCCCTTTTCCGGCATGAGCTGATGGCAGATCCCTTCGCCGTTATAGAACGTCAGGCCGTAGTCCTCCGCGAATTTGCCCGTTTTTACGATCAGGTCAGCGTCCAGAACCCTGCTCGGCGGGTTCCCATGGTCCGCAAACAATATGGCCCGCTCCTTATCCCAGACGGTAAGCCCCATTTCACGGAATTTGTCAAAAAACAGGGGGCCCAGTTTTTCATGCGTAAACGCATATTCCACGGCTACGTCCACGATCTGATCCGGTACGACCGACGCAACGCCTGCCGCTTTGGCCAGTATTTTTTCGGTAATCGTCATTCCCACTTTAAGAGCTGCCTCCTTATCATTCCTTTGGTTCATAACGGATCGCGCCCGACGGGCAGACAGCCACGCAAAGGCCGCAGCCTACGCAAAGGGCGGGATCCGGCCGCGCCTTTTTTCCCTCCATGCGGATGGCGTCGCAGGCCGCAAGCCGCGTACACTTCGCGCAGCCGATGCATTTCGCCTCATCCACGCAAGCCGTCACATCCGTATAAACCATCTGGTTGGGGCCTAATATGTTGTTAAGCGCCAGCCCTTGAAAATCCGCAATGCTTTGATAGCGCATATTGTCCATGTAGGCGGAAAGAGACTTGAGTATCCTTCCCACCAGCTCATAGCCCTCCAGCATCACGGCGGTACAGATCTGTACGCTCCACGCGCCATACATGATGCTCTCCACCACATGCTCCCATGTGGAAATGCCGCCGCCGCCCATTACCGGAGCGCCCTGCTGCCGGGCAATATCCGCGATGAAACGGTTGCTGATCAGGCGGCTCCAAGGCCCGCTGAAGCCCCCCAGGGGGCCCGCCGTGCTGCCGGGGTATCGCATGACGCCTCCGTTGTGAATATCCAGCCCCGGCGCGGCCCTAAAACCCGCGTGGATATTGAGAATATCCACCCCGGCCCCGCTGCACGCTGACGCCACCTGCGGCAGCCGACCGCCCTCGGTGGGCAGCTTCGCGATGACCGGGATATTCACGTGCTGCTTCACATTCGCCACGACCTTGGCGCAGGACTCCGGGTCCTGCCCCAGGTTCGCCCCTAAAGTGGGTCCCTGCGCCTGCGCGGTATGGAGGTTGGGGCAGTTCATGTTCAGTTCCACGGCGTCCGCGCCGGCTTCCTCGAAGCGCCGCGCCAGATTGCCCCAGGAATCGAGGTCCGTAGGCAGCGCGCTCATGTTGACGATGATCTGAAGGTCGGTCTGCTCCTTTGCCTTGCGTATGAGCTCCTGCGACTCCTCTACTTCCAGACGCGGATCGCCGCTGACGATGACTCCAAGGCCTTTTTCCGCATACCAGCGGGGCCTTGCGTGAAACTGCTGTTTGAGCAGCGAATGCTTGAGGCTGACGGCAGCGGCGCCGTTTTCATCGGCGCGCTTGAGGCGTTCAAGCTTTGCGGTAAGCGGGCTGGATGCCAGCACGATCGGGTTTTTCAGCCGCAAACCGCCGGTAGTGATACTAAGATTTGCCACTTTGTTTCTCCTTTTCGGGTTCATTCACGCGCTTTCTCCCGTGAAAGCGGCGCTAGAGCATAAACAGACTGATCTCCGGGATTAAGGTAATCGCCAGCAAGGCAATGAGCATGAGAATGATAAAAGGAACGACGCCTTTTATGACTTTGCCGACAGGCACCTTTGCCACCCCTGCCAGCACATACAGGTTGGTACCCAGCGGCGGCATGATGAAATCCATCTCCATATTCAGCGCGAGCAGCAGCCCGAGATGAATGAGGTTGATGTTGAGCTCGCTTGTGATTGGCAGTATGATCGGAACCAACATCACGATAATGGCAGCTGGCCCTAAAAAGAAACCAAGCACGGGAATGAGCAGATCCAATAGGAGCAGGAATACGGGGCCGCTGATGTTGCTGCCCACCACAAGCTGCAGCAGGGCCTGCGGGATACGCTCCATGGAGATGATGAATCCGAACAGCGCGCTGCTCATAATAATGAAATAAATCATGGAGGACATCTGTACGGTCTTAACGAGCACATCCAATATGTCCTTCCACTTGATGCCCCTATACACAACAAAACTGACGACAATGGCGTATACCGACGCTACCACGGCGGCCTCGGTGGGCGTGGTGAGACCGGCATAAATCGTACCCATGATGATAACCGGGATGAGCAATGCCCAGAACGCTTTGCGGAACAGCACGAAGCACTGCTTCCAGGAGAACTCCTCCTCCTGATGCACCACGCCGAACTTGCCTTTGCGCGCGCGGTAATATACATAGATGCACAATATGCCGCACAGTACGATGCCGGGTATGGTCCCCGCCGTAAACAGATCGGATATGGATGCGCCGCTGACCGCGCCATAGAGCACCAGGATGCCGCTTGGCGGTACGATAACCGCAAGCGTGCCGCCTGCGCCCAGCATGCCGGTAGCCAGGTCCTCGGGATACCCGGCCTTGAGCAGCATGGGGATCGTCACCATTCCCAACGCGGCCGCCGTAGCCACGCTGGAGCCGGACATGGCGGCAAATATTATGGAAGCCACCATGACCGCTATGCCGACGCCGCCGCGTACCTTTTTGAACAAATAACAGGTAAATTCCACGATGGATCTTCCCATAGGGGTTTTTGCGATGATGCTGCCCGCAAATATGAAGAACGGAATGGCCAGCATCGTAAAGGAGTTGGTGGCCCAGAATTGCTTGGACGCAATGGCCGACCAGCTTACCATATCAAACAGGTACAGTACGATCGATCCCATCAGGCCCATTGCAAAGCCGATCGGCATACCCATGAACATGAGCAGGAACATCCCCGCCAGCATGATGGCAATCGGACTGTTGGATATGGTGATAAACACCAGCAGGGCGATGATCAGGCCCAATACGATATAGGTAAAGCGATCTTTGAGCCAGCCCTTGGGCATCTTCATTTTGACCATCCGCTGTATCCAGCGGCAGGTAATAAGGAGACCCGACAGCGGCATAATGAGATAAGGAATCCACATTGCCGTTTCCAGGCGCGTATCTGAAACCGATCCCGCGAGATAGGCGTCCTGCACCAGCGCAATGCCAGTAAAAAGGAGCATCAGGCTGTATAGCACGCACATCAGGTTCGTGGCCTGATCGATCACGTGGCGGCGGTTCGCATCCAGCTTATCCACAAAAAAAGTTACGCTGATGTGTTCATTGCTCTTGACGATTAAACTTGCTCCGATAAAGTTCGACCAGATTACCAGATAACGGACGATCTCTTCCGTCCAGAAAATTGAAAACCCGAAAAAATACCGGCTGAGCACCTGATAAAACATCAGCCCCATGCCAAAGGCAAGCATCAATGCGGACGCAATGCTTTCAAACTTTGTCCAGATATTTCCTGGCCTGCTCTGTTTTTCAACCATTTCAGGCATTCGCGCTTCCTCCCATCTTTTTTCAAATCGCAGGTCTCCGCGGGAACCGCAAGCTTTAAGCGTGCGTGCGGCTCCCGCACGGAGAAATATACTTTGCGTGTGCCGGAATGGTTTAGCCCACGTATTCTTCAACCGCCTTTTGTACTTCGGCAATCAATTCGGGACCAATTTCCTCGGCATAATCGTCATATACCGACATCGATGCCTGGCGCCACTTCTCTCTCTCGTCCGGCGTAAGGGTATGCACCTCACAGCCCTCGGATTCTATCTGTGCAAGCATATTCTGCAGCTCGGATCCGTCGGCATTTCTTGTATCGTCCAGAACCAGCTGGATCACCTCGGCAAGTTCGGCGCGGATATCTTCCGGCAAGTCCTTCCAGAATTTATCGTTGGCCAAAATAAAGCCGTTGGACCAATATAAAAGACCGGCATTCGTGACGTACTTTTGCACTTCCTGATATTTGCGAACGGCAAACACGGTACTGGGCGTAGCCAGGCCGTCCACGACCTTCTGCTGCAGGCCGGTGTAAGTTTCCTCGGAGGGAATGACTGTGGAGATCGCGCCCATCGCCTCAATAATGGCGGATTCCATTTTTCCGGAGGCACGCATTTTCAAGCCGGACAGATCTTCCGGGTTTACGATGGGATGAGAAGAGTTCGATACGACGATTGCGCCGGAGGAGAAGCCGCCCAGCACATTGATTCCCTGGGACTGAATGTTCGCGAAGATTTTATCCCCAACGGGACCGTCCATAATGTAGTAGGCGGTTTCAACATTCGGGAACAGGAAAGGCAGCTTAAATATGCCCATGGCGGGGTCAAGCGTATTCATGGTGGAGCCCACCGCAAGACAAAGCTGGATATCGCCCTTCTTGAGCGCTTCGAGTTCTTCCGTGTTCGAGTAGAGCTGGCCGCCGGTGTAAATCGCCATATCCACTTTTCCGGCAAGGCGTTCGTCCACAAGTTGCTTAAGATTGTTGGCCGCAATGCCCATTTGCTGCCCGTCAAGCTGAACCGTGGTAACTTTGATCTGAATAGCCTTGCCGGCGCCCCCGTTTGTTCCGGGTTTCGCTGCGGCCTCCCCTGTCTGAGAATTGCCTTCGTTGGCAGCGGCCGGTGCGTTGCCGGCAGGCGCACTGCCGGTCTTCTTGCAACCGTACAGCGGCACCGTAAGCATGAGGATCACAAGCGCGATGGAAACAATTTTCTTCATCATTACCCTTACACCCTTCTGATATTTATTCATTTCATCGTTTAGGCCGATGAAAATACATGTCACAATAAGCAATGTTCCTGCTGAATCTGAAGAGCAGCCTCAAGAAGATGATTTAGATAAATGGTTTTGCTTTCGGGCGTCAGGCGGCTTTCCAGCGTGGAAACGGATAAAGAGGCAACCACATTGCCCATCACATCCTTGAGCGGCACCGCCACCGAGGCGCTGCCCGGGATGCGCTCCCCCCTGCTGATTGCGTACCCCTGCTGCCCTACCCGTTCCACATCCTGCAGGAGTCCTTGTACGTTCTCCTGATGAAATACGTTTTTTCGCACATAGTAGTCCAGTACACGCAGGCGCTCTGCTCCGCTTAAGCCGGAGGCGATCACCTTGCCGGCCGATCCGCGAAACAGCGGGCCGTTGGAGCCGATGGGGATATTTCGTGTAATGGGTTGAGAGCCTTCGATGCAGTAGATGCATACACGTTCATAGCCGCTGAGCACATTGAGCGAAACGGTCTCTTTCGTATTTTCGCTCAACACGCGCATCACCGGGATGGCCACGTCGAGCATCTCACGCTCCGCCATGCCGCGAAGGCCGATGGATAGTAGCTTGGGCGTCAATAGATAGCCTTGTTTTGTGTGGCGCTGCACGATACCGTCAGCCTGCAAAGCCTGCAATATCCGGTGTACCGTGCTCCTTGCAATGCCGGTTTCGGTGCTGATTGAATCGATGGTGGAAGCCTTGCTTAAGGAAATTGCCCCTAGGATTTCAAACGCCTTATGAAGCAATGATCGTTCACTCCAGTCGTGAATGTCCCGTATAATGAGATTTAATTCCTGTGATATGGGATTTATGATGATTATAACTTCTTCCTACGCATCCGTCAACATATTTCGACACTATCGCAACGGAAATTGATTTCCAAATAAAGGATAAGCTTTCCTATATCAAGCCAGCGTTCCCGCTCCATCAAACACTTCACCATTGTCAGTAAACATACCGTAATGGCCGGCTTGGGATTGATTTGCCGATACATGCGGGTGATGGTTTGCAGCAGTCGCGTCATTCCTTTGGCAGGAAGGTAAGAACAGAAGCCTGCACTCAAAGCATCTATTAACAAAAAAGCCGCCGGAAACGGTGATCTCCCAGCGGCTACTCATTTAAATTTTTACAGATCATCTGCCAGATTTGATTGAACCTTTCCGCTTGCTAATTTGCTGTTACCAAGTAAAACCGTCCCAAGGGATACGTCCCTTCACAAATGGCCATAGTGCAAAATCTAACACTACTATATCTCCGGCGAGGCCGTTTTCATCAAGTTTATCCCTTGCTAAAATTCTGTGGCAAATCCAACCTGCTAAAAAACCTGCTAACAAGTAGACCCGTCTATTACGGAGCATCCCGTACGCTTATCTGCATTTGTTTGTATACGGTCATATGAAAGCCACATTTCAGAGGGTTTCCAATCATTTTACATATACCAAACAGTTGGTATCATCCTTTCAGCGGTACTCGGTACGGCTTAGAACAGCCGGCGGTGCTTCCATCAATCATCTATATATTTCTTATTTGTATATATGTTAGAATTACATGCTAGATATTGTATCTAATCAATGCAGTACTGGCCGGAAGTTTAGAGCTCCAGCACGTAAAAACCGATTTGGGGGTGACTTGGTGGAACGAATCGTACAAATTATAGGCTTGGCCGTTGCGCTAGGCTTTATCGTTTTCAGTATTGATGATTTTATATGGGATATATGCAATATCATCCGCAACATCAGGCGTGCGGAACCCGACCGGCTGCCCGTCGAACGTCTTGACGCCATACCGCCCAAACTGCTGGCGGTTATGGTTGCGGCATGGCACGAGGACAATGTGCTTGAAGCGGTCATAGACAATATGATTTCATCTCTTCAGTACCCGCGGTCCATGTACCATGTTTTCATCGGCGTGTATCCGAACGACGACCCGACCATCGACGTCGTTAAAAGGCTTGCCCAAAAGCACGGCAATGTGCACATGGTCATAAATG
>JAEYHP010000110.1 GCA_023409435.1 Bacillota bacterium
GATCGAGGGCAAGCCAGTGAGAATCAAAAGGCCGGTCCATGCGAAACGCGCGGGGATCGGCCTGGTGCCGGAGGACCGCAAGCTGCAGGGCCTGGTGCTGCCGTTCTCCGTGCAATCCAATATTTCCATGGCCAGCCTGGAGCGGCTCTCCAAATTCGGGTTTGTGAACGCTTCCGTGGAAAAAGAAATCGCCGCGCGGCATATCGGCAACCTTTCCATCAAGACGCCGTCCCCGCAAACAAGGACCGTAAGCCTTTCGGGCGGGAACCAGCAGAAGTGCATCATCGGCCGCTGGCTGGAAATCAATCCCCGCATCCTGATACTCGACGAACCGACGCGCGGCATCGACGTGGGTACGAAGTACGAAATCTATTTGCTCATTAAGAAGATTGCGGAGAACGGCGGTTCCGTCATCATGATTTCCTCCGAATTGCCCGAAGTGCTCAATATGAGCAACCGCGTGTTGACCATTTGCGACGGGCGGATCACGGGTGAATTCGATCCCGAACAGGTTTCGGCACAGACGATCATGGACGCCGCGATAGGCTGACGGAGGGAAAGTATGACAAAGCAATTTCAGCTTAAAAGAGTCCTGACGGAATATCTGGTGCTTGTGGCCATCGTGCTGCTGGTACTGGTTACGGTCATTGTGGAGCCCAACTTCCTTACCGGCGCCAACCTGACCAACATTCTGCGTCAGTTCGGCCCATTAAGCCTTGTTTCGCTGGGCATGACGCTCGTGATTATCGGCGGCTTTATCGATCTTTCGGTGGCCGGTATCATATCGCTCGTTGCGGTGGTCACAGTATCGCTGATCGACCGGGTAGGGCAGGTCAACGCGCTGTTGATCGGCACGCTGCTGGGCGCGGCGCTGGGCGCTCTAAACAGCCTGGTGCTTTTGACCTGCGGGGCCACCACCCAGGCGAAGGCGCTGTTCATCACCTTCGGCATGAGTTCGGTATACAGCGCCGTCGCGTTGATCTATACCGACGGTTCCACGCTGCATATGTCCTGGCTGACGTCGCCGCAAACCATATTCTCGGCCATAGGCTCGGGTACGTTGGGCATATTGTCAATATCGTTCCTCGTATTCCTGGTGTGCCTGGCGGTGCTCCATATATTCCAGACCAGGACATATGCGGGGAGATCCATCGGCTATACCGGCGGCAACATGGTGGCTGCGGATCTGAGCGGTATTCCCGTTAAGCGCAGCATTGTGCTCATCTACACGATCTCGGGGCTGATGGCGGCCATCGGTTCGGTGGTGCTGTTCTCCCGGGTCACTACGGCGGCGCCCATCATTGGCAAAGGATACGAAACAAACGCCATACTTTCCGTGGTCGTGGGCGGCACTTCATTAAAGGGCGGCAAAGGCAGCGTGCTGCGCACCACGTTGGGCGTTATGCTTGTAACGCTGCTGTCCAACTGCATGAACCTTCTGGGCGTATCGCCCTATATGCAGGTCGTGCTCAAGGGCGCGATACTGGTGGCAGCCATTTGGCTGGACAACCGCAAGGAACTTTAGAGAGGTGAACGGTATGAATAGTAACGCAAAAGTTTTCGGTAAGCGGGTATTTCAGACCCTCACCAAGCAGAAGGCGATCCTTGCGATCCTCGTGATGCTCGTCGTCATGCTGTTTTTTGATACCAAATTCTATACGGCCTACAATTTCCTCAACATGCTCAGGGACGCTTCCATCAATGTCATCATCGCTTTCGGCGTGACATTGGCGGTCATCTGCGGCGGCTGCGATCTTTCGGTCGGCAGCGTGATGTGCCTTTCGGGCATATTGGCGGTACAGATGATGAACGCGGGTACGAATATGTGGCTGGCCATTGTGCTTGCCATAGGCTCCGGCGCTGTGGTCGGCTTTGTAAACGGCTTTCTGGTGGTGCAGCAGAGGACGGAGCCCTTCATTATTACATTGGGCATGGGGATGCTATTAAAGGGCGTGACCCAGCAGATGACCGACGCGCACCCGATTTCCAGTAAGAATCCGCTGTTTATGAAGATATCCAATGGCAAACTGATCGCCGATATCCCGAACCTCGCCATCATCATGCTCATACTCGGCGTGCTGGTATATTTGCTGCTGCGCTTTACCAGCTACGGCAGGAACTGCTACGCCATCGGCGGCGATTACGAGGTGGCAAAGTATTCGGGCATCAACGTCGTGCGCACCAAGTGGATCGCGTTCATACTCAGCGGCGTCGCGGCGGCGATTGCGGGGGTGCTGCTTTCCTCCAAGCTCAATACCGGCTCGTCGATCTATGGCGATGAGACCGCGCTGATCGTCAACTGCGGCGTGGTCATCGGCGGCACGTCCTTCGCGGGCGGCGTCGGCGGCGTCGTGCAGAGCTTTGTGGGCTTGATGGTGCTCCAGCTCCTAACCAACTGCATGAACATGCTGGGCATCGCGCCATACCTGCAGCAGGTGTGCCAGGGCATCGTAATCGTTGCGATCATCTGGCTGGATTGCTACGGCATCAAACGCAAAAGAGAAACCGTGTAATTTCGCGCAGGGTAAAAAGCGGAACGTCGCCAACAGCGCGTTCCGCTTTTTCAACCCACGATAGAACAAATAATCGGAAGCTGCTATGGAACGGCTACCGTGATATACTATGCACAGCCATACTGTGCAGGGGAGGTCATCGGCTGAGGATGATAATTTTTAGAGAAGAGGCCCCTTCTCGGTAGCAATTGAGAAATTCTGTGTTAATTATTGTGCGGCAGGTAGTTAAAATATAGTTGTCGGATATTGCCAAGAGGCGGGGAGGAGAATTGTGCTGAAAAAACTTGACAGAGAATTCTATAACAGGGACTCAATCTTAGTTGCCAAAGAGCTTCTGGGAAAGGTACTTGTACACGAAATAGGCGGGCAAATCATTTCGGCTAAGATTGTCGAAGCGGAAGCGTATATGGGCTTTGGAGATAAGGCCGCGCATTCCTATGGCGGCAGAAGGACATCCAGAGTGGAGGTTATGTACGGGGACCCCGGATTTTCCTATGTATTTATGATCTACGGCATGCACTGCTGTTTCAACATAGTAACGAATGAAAAAGAGAAGCCGCAAGCGGTCTTAATAAGGGCAGCTGAGCCGTTGGAAGGAACTGAATGGATGGCGCAAAGGAGATTCGGAAAGTCATACGAAGAGTTGACAAAAAGCCAGCGCAGATGTATCACCAACGGGCCGGGAAAACTATGTTGTGCATTATCAGTAGACAGAAGCTTCAACGGTATGGATTTGTGTGGCAATGAAATATATGTTGAGGAAGGCAAAGGTGAGAACTTCAGTATAGTAACGGCAAAACGCATAGGGGTTGACTATGCCGAAGAGGCAAAGGACTACCCATGGAGATTTTATATAGCAGGTAATGGATATGTATCTGTAAAGTAACTTGCTATATTCCGATGAATGGGGGACATTGCCGCCAAGGGCTACCAGATCCAAGCGGCATCTCGCGTAGCTTCACGCCGGGACCAGTATTCTGAACGATACGTTCAGAGGCAATGAAAAGTACGGCGATAGTCGCCTGCACTTTGCCCTACGCTACTGCTGCACGTGGGATACCATATCAGTGATTAACGTAATGGGTTGATGCTCGACGTACAGTCTGAGTGGTAAAGAGCAGTGAAGTGTGAGGATAACTATAATCGCTCTTCGCGGAAGCGTTTGCGAAGGAAGCGTCTATGCACTTATGTGTGTGCTTGATCTTGGCAACACTGACTTCGCCTTTACCTACGTAAGCGGGTTCCGCGACGGGTGAAACGTATGGCGACACTGATTGCACGCCGTCCGTGAGGCCGCATCCGGCGCTAGCTTGGGCTGCGGTGGACCCAGGACGTCGATAAGAGGGTTAAAAAGGTTTACATATAGGCGGTTGAACATCATAATAGGGTACAACCTCAGATAAAATAAAATGTAGACGGTATTCCTTACCGCATTGCGTTTGACTTAATAAGTTGCCATTGACTATTTATATACTTTATGACATAATACTTTTACCTTATAGAATTCTATGGGGTTTTATTTATACTCTTTACGGAAACGTTTGCGGAATGGAGTGATTCATGTACTTATGGATGTCTCGTTCTGGATCTTGGTAGCACTGACTTTCGTCTTTACCTACGTAAACGGGTTCCACGACGGCTGCAACGTGGTAGCAACGCTGATTGCAAGCCGTGCTATGAAGCCGTATCCGGCGCTTGCTTGTGCCGCGGTGGTGGAGTTTCTTTCTCCCTTTTCCATTTTGATCATAGGATCCAGCGTATCGGAAACCATTAAAAAGCTGGTGGAGGAAAGCTACTACACCGACCCTCACGCTAAGAGCGTAGCATTGGCTTTTATCTCGGCGGCCATTCTGGCGGCTATTCTCTGGAACCTCACCACGTGGCTATATGCAATTCCCGCTTCTTCTTCTCACGCCTTGATCGGCGGTGTGGTAGGCGCAGGTCTCGCAGCTTTCAGCAGCCAAGCCATCTCCTGGAATTACTTCTTGGCAAAGATCGTGCTGATGATCTTTTTAACACCAGTCGTCAGTTTTCTAATCGGTTTTTGCATTCTAAAGCTGCTGCTGTTTCTGACCCAGCGCGCCGGTAAGAGTGTTAACAAGTTTTTCACATACGCCCAGTGGCTGAACATGACCTTTCTGGCATTCAACCACTCTCTCAACGATTCTCAAAAATCCATAGGCATTGTGATGATTCTGATCGGTATTTACGGCGGTGCAACGAATGTCATTCCACTGTGGACGATTGCCTGTGCGGCGGTAAGCCTGGCCTGCGGTATCGCTTTCGGTGGATTCAAGATTATCAAAACCGTAGGCGCCGGTATTTATAAGGTACGGTGCATCCATTCCTTCGCCTCTCAATTGACGGCAGGCACGGTCATTTTGACCTCTTCCTTGCTGGGTGCGCCGGTGTCATCCAGCCAGATTGTGTCATCTTCCATTATGGGCGTGGGAGCGGCGGAGCGATATAAGGGAGTAAAGTGGAACGTTGCCGGGCGAATCTTAGTTTCCTGGTTTATTACAATTCCCATCGCCGGTTTACTGGCCGCCATTTTGTTCTTTGTATTCTCTCTTATTTTCTGATCGAAAGGAGCATCCCATGATGTTTAAACGTAAGGAAAGACTCGATTTTTATGGTATTCTGACCCAGCAGGTACAGACAATTCGCGATACGGTAAGTGCGCTTTGCGAGTTTTGCGAAAATCCTACCCAGGAAAATGGTGATTTCGTGAAAGCCAAAGAAAGGGAAGCCGATCAGATCCGCTATCAACTGGTGGAAGATATCAACCATACGTTTATCACCCCCATTGACCGGGAGGACCTGTTCCGCCTCTCCACCTCCATCGACGATCTGGCGGACTATGCCTGGACCACGGTGAAGGACCTTCGCATCTACGATATATCGCCAGATAAAAATCTGCTGTCTATGGCGAAAATTTTGTTGCAGATGGCCGACGGCCTGCTGGTATGTGTTGAAAACCTGGAGAAAAATCACGCCTTGGTTGCCGCGGAGGCCACTAAAGTCAAAAAGCTGGAAAACGTTCTGAACGTCCGATATCACGAATCCATCGCAGAGCTGTTTACTTCCGATGACTTGAAGAAAATTCTGAAATACCGCGAAATATACAGCCACATGAATCACGCCTCCGATAAAGGCGATGTCAGCGCGGACCTTCTCCATGCCATCATTGTCAAGCTTTGAGGCAATCCCTACGGTGAGGGGTATGAAATTGAGCAGGTGTCGGACGTCTATCGTGCGGCCGGTTTAAAGGCAGGAGGGTAGGCATACCTTTCGTTAAGGTACCACTGGGCATTGGTGGTACTTTTTTGACCACTCAAGGCACGTTAAGATGACAGTATTGATATCATGGCATGGAAGCGCCATAAAACGGGCACTTTTAGTATGCTATGGCTATTGGACAAAGTCGGGTGTATGATTAACAATATTCTCTAAATGAAGAGGAGCTTAATATGAGCGGGAAAGTTGCACAGAGCGGAAAATTTGCCGAGTTTCTGAAGAAGAAAGACATTGTGTTTTCGGTAAAAAGGTATGGCATAGACGCTTTGGGGGCTATGGCGCAGGGACTGTTTGCTTCTTTGCTGATCGGGACAATATTCGGCACATTAGGTGAGCAGCTCGGGTTGCAGTTATTTTTGGATATAGGATCGTTTGCAAAGGCGGCTACCGGCCCGGCTATGGCGGTTGCGATCGGGTACGCGCTCCATTGCCCTCCGCTTGTTCTGTTTTCTTTGGTTGCGGTCGGCGGGGCAGCGAATACGCTGGGCGGGGCGGGAGGTCCGCTTGCGGTGCTACTTGTGGCGATTGTTGCGGCGGAATGCGGGAAAGCCGTTTCCAAAGAGACCAAAGTAGATATTATCGTGACGCCTTGCGTTACCATCGCAATTGGCGTCTTAGTATCCATGTTATGCGCGCCTGCAATAGGCGCTGCGGCAAGCGCCGTTGGCAATTCGATCATGTGGGCGACGGAGCTTCAGCCGTTTTTCATGGGAGTATTGGTATCCGTTATCGTGGGCATTGCACTGACGCTTCCAATCAGCAGTGCGGCCATTTGTGCTGCGCTTGGCCTTACGGGGCTTGCGGGAGGCGCTGCAGTAGCCGGTTGCTGTGCGCAGATGGTAGGGTTTGCGGTGATGAGCTTCAAAGAAAACCGATGGGGTGGGTTATTGGCCCAAGGCCTTGGCACATCTATGCTGCAGATGGGGAATATCGTGAAAAATCCGCGCATATGGATTCCGCCGACATTGGCTTCAGCCATTACCGGCCCAATCGCTACCATGGTCTTTAAGCTGCAAATGAACGGTCCCGCGGTGGCTTCCGGAATGGGCACATGCGGTTTGGTGGGGCAAATAGGCGTGTACACGGGATGGGTCAATGATATTGCTGCAGGCGCCAAAGCTTCGATTACGGCATTGGATTGGACAGGCTTACTGCTGATTTGCTTTATATTGCCCGCGGTGCTTACGGTTTTGATTGCGTTGCCGCTTCGTAAAATAGGGTGGATCAAAGAAAACGATTTGAAGCTGAGTCTATAAACTCAGCCGGTATGATTACCGGATTAAGGGTAAATTATATGTATCGGGTTCAACGCGATAAATAGGGATATGGCGAACGAAAAAACGCCGCAAGCCGTTGCCCATAAATTCAGACAATTATTCTGAACAACGGAGGATATAAAAGTATGAGCAATGTAGAGTTATCGCAGGAACAACATAAAGAATTGCTACGTACATTGAAAGCCCGTTTTGAGAAAAACAGGAACCGCCATAAAGATATTGAATGGGCAAACGTACAGGCAAAACTGGAAGCGGATGCTAAAAAACTATGGTCGCTCAATGAAATGGAAAGAACCGGCGGAGAACCGGATGTCGTTGGTCAGGATAAGGAGACGGGTGAGTATATTTTTTATGATTGTTCGGCGGAAACCCCGAAAGACCGCAGAAGTGTTTGTTACGACCGTGACGCGCTGGAGTCAAGGAAAGAACATAAGCCGGACAATAACGCGATTGATATGGCTGCGAGTATGGGCATTGAGCTTTTGACGGAAGAACAATACCGGGAGCTGCAGAAGCTTGGAAATTTCGATATGAAGACGTCGAGCTGGGTGAAAACCCCTGCGAATATCAGAAAACTCGGCGGGGCCATCTTCTGTGATCGGCGTTACGACACCATCTTTGTATACCACAATGGGGCAGACTCCTACTATTCGGCCAGGGGTTTTCGGGGTTCGCTCAGGGCCTGAATTTTGCACGGAAATTGTCCCTTCGGCAAGAGGCCTTAGGCATTCACTTTGATACAGGAACGTTGGACTTTCTGTCAAGTAGCGGAGGAATCATGGGAAATACGGACAAGTTTGAAATGATAGCCGACATCTATGACACTCCTGAAAGAGCCCAAATTGCAAAGTTATCATCAAATGCAATCCGGGAATTTATTGTTGACGCAAAAGATAAGAATGTCATTGATTTTGGATGCGGAACTGGTCTTGTTGGAATAAACTTGCTAAACGAGTTCCATTCCATGCTGTTTCTGGATACCTCGCAAAACATGGTCAATCAGGTTAAGCAAAAAATATCCAATTCCGATATGCAGAATGCAGCCACACTATGCTTTGACTTTGAAAAAGACAGTCTTTTGGATTTGCGTGCAGACTATATTTTTATGGCCCAGGTTTTGCTTCATATTCGTGATATCGCATCAGTTTTATCAAGATTGCATGAGGTTCTGAATGAAAGCGGGCATTTACTGATTATAGATTTTAATAAGAATGAAAAAATCATTTCGGACATGGTCCATAACGGATTTGATCAACTGGAGTTGGCTGATATTATGACCAAAATAGGATACAGGGATATTCAATCTAAAACGTTTTATACCGGAAGCAGACTATTCATGGGGCACGATGCATCCTTGTTTATTCTTGATTCCCAGAAATAGAGCTATCATTCGTAAATGCGGCTTTGAGCCCTGATATCCCAAACACTAGATGATAATAGGCGACCGAAGAGGGACAAGTACGCTTGCATTTGTGTACGTACCTTGGCATCGGGTTAACGCCTTTCAGGTTTATTCTTCTCTCCATCTTAATTATAACATATAAAAAATTCCAAATGCAGACTATTTGTTCCCATTTGCTGCTGCTATAATGCAATAGCAGGTTCATGCGATTGCTGGAGGGGATTATTTGCAAAGGATGTCATCAAAATTAATCAAAGAAGAATCGCTGAGGAGGGAAGCATATGAGCTCCTATGTGCTTGGTTTTCAGGATATTGATAAAACAAAACTTATGGTTGTTGGAGGCAAAGGCGCGAACCTAGGAGAACTTTCCAAAATTGAAGGGGTTCACGTGCCGGATGGCTTTTGCGTTTCAACAGAGGCCTATAAAAGAATCGTTGCAGAAACGCCAACGATGAACGAACTGCTTGACCGGTTATCGCATCTTAAGGCGGAGGACCGGGATAAAATTGGTGAAGCCAGCGGTGAAATTCGCTTACGTCTCGAAGGGACGGCCATCCCGCAGGATATTGAGGAAGAGATAACCCGCTGTCTCGCTGGACTTGGAGAAAAAGAGGCCTATGCCGTACGGTCCAGCGCGACTGCGGAGGATTTACCCACGGCCTCGTTTGCAGGCCAGCAGGATACGTACTTGAACATCATTGGAAAAGAGGCAATTTTAAAACACATCAGCAAGTGCTGGGCGTCGCTGTTTACAGAGCGGGCGGTAACTTACCGCATTCGAAACGACTTCGATCATCGAAAAATCCATTTATCTGTGGTTGTTCAGAAAATGGTCTTCCCGCAGGCGGCAGGGATTTTATTTACCGCTGATCCGATTACGGGCAACAGAAAGATAGTATCCATCGACGCAGGGTTCGGGCTTGGGGAGGCTTTGGTTTCCGGCCTGATAAATTCTGATGTTTATAAAGTGCGCTGCGGCAAGGTGATCGATCAAAAGATATCCGCCAAGAAACTGGCTGTTTATGGCGTAAAAGGCGGCGGTACGGAAGTACGGGAGGTTGAGCCTGAGCGGCAGAACATGCAGACGCTTAAGGATGAGCAGATTGTAGAGCTTGAGCGCATGGGCAGAAGGATCGAAGAACACTTTGGCTGCGCCCAGGACATCGAATGGTGTTTGGATGACGATACATTTTATATCGTCCAGAGCAGGCCGATCACTACGTTATATCCCGTCCCTGAACCGAATGATGGAGAAAATCACGTTTATGTATCCGTCGGCCACCAGCAGATGATGACTGACCCAATAAAACCATTGGGAATGTCGATATTCCGGTTGACGTCTTTTGGCCCCAGGTTTCAAGCCGGCGGAAGGCTGTTTGTGGATGTCACGCCTATACTGGCTTCCCCTGACGGCAGAGAAACTTTATTGGATACCATGGGGCAGCACGATCCGCTCATGAAAGACGCGCTTGTGACCATAGTAGACCGGGGAGATTTCATAAAATCTTTACCTGAACCGGGCCCTGGCAAAAGCAATAAACCCGTGTCGACCGCGGGTTTTCGTACGCAAATCGAAAACGATCCCCAAATCGTTTCCGGTTTGATTAAGGCCAGTCAAACATCCATAGAAGAGTTAAAGCAGAGCATCCAAACAAAGACAGGGCAGGATTTATTTGATTTTATTCTGGAAGACATTCAGGAATTAAAGAAGATCCTGTTTGACCCGCAAAGTTCAGCCGTGTTTATGGCCGCTATGGACGCTTCGTCATGGCTCAATGAAAAAATGGACGAGTGGCTGGGTGAAAAAAACGCAGCGGACACGCTTTCCCAATCAGTGCCAAACAATATCACTTCGGAAATGGGTCTGGCGCTGCTGGATGTAGCAGATGTGATTCGTCCTTACCCGGAGGTCATTGCGTATTTGCAGCATGCAAAAGAGGATAACTTTTTAGATGAACTGGTTCGGTTTGATGGCGGGCAGGAAGCCCGGGATGCTATCCATGCTTACCTGAACAAATACGGCATGCGGTGCGCCGGAGAAATCGATATAACCAAGACACGTTGGAGCGAAAAAACCGCTACGCTGATTCCCATGATTCTCGGCAACATCAGAAACTTTGAGCCTGGCGCCGCCAATCGGAAGTTTGAGCAGGGGTTACAGGGAGCCCTGAAAAAAGAGCAAGAGCTATTGGACCGGTTGAAGCAATTACCGGATGGCGAGCAAAAAGCCGAAGAAACAAGGCAAATGATCAGCCTGGTCCGGAATTTCATCGGCTACCGCGAATATCCGAAATACGGTATGGTTAGCCGCTACTTCGTTTATAAGCAGGCTTTATTGAAAGAAGCCGAACGGCTCGTACAGGCGGGTGTTGTTCATGAAAAAGAAGATATCTACTATCTCACGTTTGAAGAGCTTGGCGAAGCCGTGCGCACAAATGAACTGGACTACCAGATTGTAAGCACTCGGAAGGACGAGCACGAATACTATGAAAAACTGACGCCTCCGCGTGTGATCACGTCTGACGGCGAAATCGTTGCGGGTACGTACAAACGGGAAAATATTCCGGCCGAAGCGATCATAGGCCTGCCCGTTTCTTCCGGAGTGGCAGAGGGACGGGCGCGCGTGATATTAAACATGGAGGATGCCGATCTAAACGAGGGAGATATCTTAGTCACCCCCTTTACCGACCCCAGCTGGACGCCATTGTTTGTATCCATAAAAGGTTTGGTTGCCGAGGTCGGCGGGTTGATGACACATGGGGCGGTGATCGCGCGTGAATATGGATTACCGGCGGTGATCGGAGTGGAAAACGCTACCAAGTTGATCAAAGACGGGCAGAGAATCAGAGTAAATGGAGCGGAAGGGTATGTAGAAATCTTATAATAGGGAAATCGGGTAAGTCGCTAGAAGAAGTTTCAATTTGTAGTAAAGCATATAAAAACCCAGAACAAACTCACTGTTTGCCCTGGGTTTTTACATATAGATGTATGTTGACATTGTTATCTTTCATACATATAATGTAGTATGTATTCGATATCGAATATATACTACATAGTTTATTTCGGAGGCCTGCTATGAATGAAATCAAGCAAGAATATATCGACCAGCTTGTTTTTCTCGTCGATGAAATGTTAAAGCACTATAAAGAATATCAGACAGATATGAGCGCACTGTACCCGCAAGGTATTACCAGTAATGAACTCACCATTATCCAGTTTGTTCATTTAAACTCCGATATTGTAATTAAGGAGGTCAGTGAGTCTCTATCAATACCAGGCAGCACACTCACAAGTGCCATCGACAGGTTAGAGCAAAAAAACCTTTTAATCCGCACCGTGAGCAAAAAAAACAGGCGTTCATTTGGATTAAAGCTTACCCAAGAAGGGATAAGGCTCAATGCTGAACATGAGAAAGCGGAAAGACAGGTATGGCATAAGATTTTATCAAAATTAGATAGCGATGAGGACAGAGAATTGTTGATAAGGCTAATCACTATAATCGTGAATAAGCTTGATTGATAAAATATAGAGAAGGTTAAGAAGAATATGGGCATCAGTATTTACTATTTTACAGGGACAGGCAATTCCCTAAAAATCTCAAGAGAGCTGGCCTCCAAATTTGAAGACGCTCAATTGATACCAATGACTGCTGCAATCAGGGCTGGTACTATATCGGACTCAGATATAATCGCGCTGATCTTTCCCGTTTATATGTTTGGTTTGCCGCGTATTGTATGCGATTTTATTAAAAGGCTCTCGAAGCAAATGAAAAATAAGTACATTGTTGCCCTCGCGGTCAATGGAGGAACAATTGCGGGAACTTTATTATCGCTTAGCAGAAAGCTCAAAGCAAAAGGGCTGTATCTTTCTGCGGGATTTTCTATTAAAACACCATCGAATTTTATTATAGAATTTTCTGTGGAGGATGAAGAAATTCAGCGTCTTTTTGAGGCTTCAAAAATGAAGGTTGACGAAATTGCTTCTGTGATAAAATCTAGAGCGACATTCGCAATAGATAGAGGCACCAGGAAGGACTGTATTGTCAAGACAGGTATCCTAAACAAATTCCTTGCGGCACTTACCCCTATCATGGATATTACATTTCAATCAACCGGTTCATGCTCCGGCTGTGGGATTTGCACAAGAGTTTGTCCGGTAGATAACATAACGCTTAAGAACGGGGCGCCAAAGTGGCATCATCGCTGCCAGCAGTGCTTTGCCTGTATCAATAACTGTCCAGGAAATGCAATCGAATACATGAAGTTAACTGTGGGTAAAAAGAGATATCATAACCCTTACATTAAATTGGAAGAATTAATGAAAAAATGAGAATTATATAGAAAGTTGATTACTGTCCAAATCCCACCGGTTCTGGCGGTGTCCTTTCATCTCATTAAGACATGTGATGTCATAGTCCTGTTGCAGAATTTATAAGGAGGGAAAATATGATTGAAAAATTAGCTTGCAAGCTTGGAAGAAACGATGAAACTCCTAATATCGAATTGGCGGAACTGCTTTGTGAAAAAAACGATATCTCTGGTATTTCCGAGATGGTGGAAGGAACAAGAAGCAAGGATCAGGCTGTCGCAAATGATTGTATCAAAGTGCTGTATGAGATTGGGGCAAGGAAACCTGAGCTGATCGCCGACTATGCTTTGGATTTTATTGACCTGCTGTTGAGCAAAAATAACCGTATGGCATGGGGATGCATGACGGCGCTCGCGGAGATTGCCGATATTTGTGCCGATACCATCATAAAGCGGATAGAAACGGTATACCAGGCTTATTCTGTCGGCAGCGTTATTACGGTAGATAACAGCATGACGGTGTTCGCAAAGCTGTGCCTTGCCGATGATGCGAATCAGACGAAGATTTTCCCCATTTTGACGGCGCACTTTCAGAAATGTCGGGCAAAAGAAATACCGCAGCATCTTGAAAGAGTCTCAATCTGTTTGAACGATCATAATTCCAAAGAAATGATTGATGTGATAAAAGGCAGAACCAACGAATTAAGCGAAGCTCAGCTCAAACGCGTGAATAAGACGATTCGATTTATTAGTAAACAATGAAGCTGAGTTAAATACAGAACAAAATACGTCCGGCGGAATTAGATAAAAGGTGCCGCAGACTCAACCTATGTGCATGGGTGGAAATTATCGTACAATTCTATATAATAAGAATCCAGGCCAGCAGGCCTGCGATGATACTGGCCACAGCAACATAAAGGGATAATATGATGAGCGCCATTGAGCAAGACAGACATGTGGAATTCAGCAGAAGCATCATTGAGGGTGTGGAAATCAAGCGGTGCAATAACATTCCCCATGCTTATAAGTCGCATGTCCATAGTGAACTTTCATTGGGGTATATCGTGGAAGGGTCCACTGATTTATCGCTGAGTAATGATACGATCCTGTATGAATCGGGAGACGGCGTCATAATCCCGCCGCTGATGACGCATAGATGCGCGCCCAAAGATATCGATCACTGGGCATATGTCCTGTTGTATGTTGATCCCGGTTACTACAATGATGTGGTGGCTTTTTATCAGGCGAGAAAGCTGACAGGCAATCAGGCCCGGAAATTAATAAGCTTTATATTGGACAACTGCTGACAGAAGAAAGCCCAGACACATTGGAAAATATACTGATCGAGCTATTGCTGGAGTTTGGAGAAAAAGATGTTTCGGAAAGCACTGCAGAGGCAAGCGATATCGTAAAAGAAATCCATGATTATATTTTAAATCACGTGAACGATGATATAACATTAGAGAAGCTGGAACAAATATCCGGGTTAAACAAGTTTTCAATCATCAGAAATTTTAAGAAATTATACGTAACCACGCCTGCGGCATACCACTTGCAATACCGGGTAGCCGAAGGAAAGCGATTATTAAGCAAAGGCGCGGATGTGCTCGACATTTGTGAGGAATTGAGATTTTATGACCAGGCGCATTTTATTCGGGAATTTAAAAAGATGTATGGCATTACGCCGGCAACATATGCGGAGCAATTGAAGGGATAGTGCAATTTTATACAATACAGATCCTTATCATTGCGCTAATATAAAGCTTAGCGAAGATAAGGAGCTTTTTATGAACAGAGTTAAATTAGCGCTTGTTATGATTGCTTGGGGGAGCTTGGGCGTATTTACAAGATATATTCCGTTGTCCGCTTTAAGCCTGGCTTTTTTGAGAGCATTCATTGCGCTGCCGGTTCTTTTCGTTGCAATGAAAATGAAAAAAACGGAAAAGGTGAATTGGACCCTTTTAAAACCCTATATTATATCAGGCGTGTTGCTGGGTTTTGGCTGGCTGACCCTGTTCTATGGGTACAAACTTACAAGCATCTCATCCGCTGTGATCATCTACAATATGTGCCCGGTATATGTCCTGATCGCTGCGCCGCTTATACTGAAAGAGACTATCTCGAAGATTCAGATTGCAGTGATTCTTGTCTCGTTTCTTGGCCTTTTTCTGATTGTCGGCCAAAATTTGTCGGAAGGCTACGGATACATGGGGCTGGTGCTGAGCGCTTTCTCAGGGATGCTTTACGCAATCATTGTGCTGATTAACCGCAGCATCAAGTCCAGGGTAGACAATCAAACGGCCACATTTGCGCAAATACTCACATCGATGCTCGTGTTGCTGCCATTCGTATTGGTTGAGGGGAATATTGTAACGGTCGTACGCCTGGACGCCATGGCGGTTATGTCTACCATTCTATTGGGCGTATTGCATACGGGCGTAGCCTATACCATATTCTTTTCCCTCTATGCGCATATGAAATCCGTCGAAATCGTGTCCTACAGCTATCTGGAGCCATTATTCGGGATCCTGTTCAGCGTGATATTTATCGGAGAGGCGCTGACATTCCCACAGATTGTTGGCGGAGTTCTGATATTGGGTTCGACCTTTATGGGGGAAATGCTTAAGAACAGAAAATTATCTGAACAAAAGGCTCCCGCTCAAATGTAAGCGTCAATGACCAAGAGATATTTCCCCTGGAAAGCTTGTTAAAATAGTTCATTGTGAGATAATATGAATACAGTCAGGATACACAATATATTACCTATGCGGACTGGATAAGGAGCTGATTGGTATGGTACCGAAAATCAAGTTGCAAAGCGTGGTTTTGGATTGCAGACAGCCTGCGGAACTGGCAAAATTCTACTGTGATCTGCTCGGTGGGAAAATAGCCTACGAAATAGATTGTTTTGTGGCAGTTTCCATTCCCGGGGAGACGGTCAGCATCTCATGCCAATTGGACGAAGGTTATACGCCGCCCGCCTGGCCGGGCTCATGGGACGAACAGGCGAAAATGGAGCACCTTGATTTTTCAGTTGAGGATATCGAAGCATCCGTGGAGTTTGCTCTCTTACTGGGAGCGACAAAGCCGCTTGCGCAATACTGGCAGCCTGAACTAGGTCCGCAATGGGTTACGCTTATTGACCCTGCGGGTCATCCGTTTTGTCTCTGCGCGCATGGCAATGAGTAGCCCAAAGATAATCAATTCAACATATATGCTCGATATCGGGCAGGATAAGTGGGGCCGCAGGGTTCCCTAAAACGGAGGATGGATCAGAGATGAAGATTATCATGTATGGCGCGGAGATTTGCCCGGATTGTGTGGAAGCAAAAATAATACTGGCGGAGTTAGCCGAGATTGAGGTTGATTACAGGGATATCACGAAAAGCACAAAAACGCTGAAGGAGTTCCTGTCCCACCGGGATCATGACGAATTATTTGTTCCGGTCGTTGCGGCGGGTAATATCGGCATTCCGTTTTTTATTCTGGAGGACGGCGCCGGGACATTCGAGGTCCGTGATTTTCTGAGTGTGGAAGAGCCGGTACAGGCCGGGAATTCCTGTTCTGTGGATGGAAAGGGATATTGCTGAAGCGTAAACGGCAGCGAAGGATAATAAAGCGCCGGGACTTTCATCCCGGCGCTTTTGCCTTATGGTCAGAATTCTTTTACGGCTTGGTATAGTTCCGTCTATCTTTCCGCGGTTAAGCGCTATTTGATCTCGTAAACGACGTTGGCCTGCATGGTAACCTCCATCGTTCCGGAGGATACGGGCACCGACGCTGCTGCGGTATCATAAGCCGCCTCGGGAGCGGCATAGCGGTAGTTGTTGTTGGGTGTTACAGTGTTGACAACGCTGTCTTTGACGCTCAATATGCGCACGATCTGTACGCCCGTGGTTTCGGCCATGAGCTTTGCCTTGGCGTCGGCATTGTGAAGAGCCGTCTCGAGCGCATCTAGGCCTGCGGCGTCGGGGTTCTCCAGGTCAAATTGCAGGCTGTAAGCCTGGTTCATGCCAGCCTTGGCGGCGGCGTCAAGGAGCATCCCGATCTTATCGAGATCGCGCATGGTCACCTCGATCATGTTGGTGGTGGTATAGCCGGTGACGCGCTGGGTATTGTCGGTATACGTATAATCCGGGTTGACGTTGTACTGGGAGGTATAGTAATCCTTTTCCGCAATGCCCAGCTGTTCAAGCGCTGCATACAGCGCCGTCATCTTTTCCATGTTGGCGGCCTGCGAGTCTTCGGCTGTCTTGGCCTGGCTCTGCACGCCGAGTGTGATATACGCGATATCCGGTTCGACCCGAACGGTACCCTGCGCCGTCACCTGTATGGTGTTGATGGGTGTTTCCTCCTCATTGCCGCTAACGGGCGCAAGTACCGGCTGTGCGGCAGGCTGAGCGGCAAATGCCTGTTTGCCCAGCAGCGCCACGGCAATACCCATCATCAGCACAAAGGCCGCCGCCAATACAACCAATACGCTTTGTAATCCTTTATTCATGTGAAAAACCTCCTTCAGGTCATCTTCTACTCTTAAAACGCAGATGGCAGCACATCCGTTCCGTCTTGCGCCAAGAAATATACGGAAAATGTAACCCGCTACCGGTATCTCTGTGCGCTGCCTGCAAGATCATACGGTACACAAAGGAAGGTACCCAAATCCGGGCATATAGAAAGCGAGCCTCTCTGCTTCCGCCTTGGCCCGCTTTTGGACATCCCCGAATTTCTATACCTTCGCGCTAGTGGCGGCGTTCATTCCCCGTTATCGGCAAACTCTTTAAGCTTTTTGTTTATCCTTTTCGCCTCGGCCTTCATCTGTTGCCTCTGCACACTGAATGTCAGCGCGTATATTGCGAAGAACGCCGCAAGAAAAACCGCAAGCCCTGCTATGCTTTTGTCGTACCAGTGAAGAATCCAGCCCGCCGCGAGGTAGCAGGGGAGCAATATGCTTAGCTCGACAGCGATATAGCCTGTGGTCGTCTTGACGTTGACGCGCGACATGATCAGCATATCGATCAGCAAAAACAGCGCCGCCGCCCCGCCAATCTGCAGGATGGCGCCAAGCCTTAACTGGTCACCCCCCTCAATAAGCTTGATAACCGTGAGAAACAGGATGATAAGGGCGAACGCCTGCGCCCAAATTTTGAAATACTTTGAGATGCTGTTCATTGTTTTTCTCCTATACCCAATTTTTCTTTCAGCACAGTTACGTAGTGCCGGTTGATGATCTGCGCTTCGCCGTTGCGCAAAAGCGCCTTTAATCGGTGGTTATCCAGCGGACTTACGCTTTTGATAAGAACCGTGTTTACGATGCAGCTTTTTGAAATCCGCGCAAACGTGCTGTTTGCAAGATTCTGTTCCAGTTCGGCCAGCGTTTGCGCGCATTCATAAACGCTGCTTGCGCAGCAGGCAAACGTCTTTTTATCCACCGATTCGAAGTAAAAGACGTTTGAAAGCGGGAGCGGGCGCGGAATTCCCCCCGCATTGACTTCGATTGCGTCCGAACGAACACGAATGTACTCCACAATTCTTTTGAGATGACCAACCACCCTTTCGCACCGAAGGATAATCTCCGGCTCTCTATATTCGGGGCTTTCCTCAACCACCAGCTTTATTTCCATAATGCCATCCTTTCCTTTGCTTCTGAAATAAGTATAATTTGCCATGCGCATTGCCTGCAACAAATCCGGCGTGACCTGCCATATGAACCGACCAAGCTGCCTCAGACGCAATGCACCCAATATTTTCAAGCCCTCTCTTTCTATCCTTTTGCCCCCACGGTATAATAAAACGTGGACATGCTCAGAACAGCTTGCAAAGGAGAATAAAATGGTAACGCCTTATATTACATTTAACGGGAATTGCAAAGAAGCCCTGGCGTTTTATCAGGACGTGTTCAAAAGCGAAGTGAAACGATCCCAGCCTTACGGGGAATATATTCCGGATGGAATTGATGTGCCTCCTGAAGGCCTAAGTGAATGGATTCTGCATGCCGAAATGGAGATATGCGGCGCAAACTTCTGGTTTGCCGACGAGGTGCAGCCTGGTGCCAGAGGAAGCATGATCAAGCTCGCCATAATCGTACCCACAGCCAAAGAAGCAAAGGGAATTTTCGAGTGGTTAAGCGATGGCGGCAATATTACGCTTCCTCCGATAGAAACCTTTTACAGCGCATTCCATGCCGCATTGACGGACAAATTCGGCGTAGGCTGGAATATTGTGGCCGAAGAGCCGCCTGGCCGGTAACGAAGTAACATCACGCCTATTATCCAGGAGTTTTTGTATGATCTTATTGCGGTGGTAACGGGAACTGATGTCATCACTGTCAAAACAGGTACGCTGGGAAACTAGTTTCCCAGCGTACCTGCATATGCGGCTATTTGGTACAATGGAACGTTTATGTGGCAAGCTTATCCTCCGAGGTTCCCGTACGCGCAGAGAGTGTTTCTGTGAGACAATTCTGCCCAGCGAATAAAGCTCCTGGAACATGTCGGTTCGGAGGAACTGCAAAAATGCTACCTGACCCGAAGCGACGGAAGTATCTTGGGGCAAATCAAATCGATCATGAATATCGTAAAGGCGGAGATGGCATAGCCGCCGATAAAAATTTGATATGAAAACCCGGAGACGTCGGAACGATATTCTGACGTCTTTTTTTGCAAAAAATTGCATCAGGTGCATTGACGTTCCGTTTATCATATGTTACTATTAACGCATGATAAGCGAAAGGATTAGAGCAAATGTCAATACAATACGCGATTTTAGGGATTTTGAGCTGTCAACCATACACCGGATACGACCTGAAAAAGATTATTCAGGATTCGCCATTCATGCATTGGTCCGGCAACAACAATCAAATATACAAGTCGCTGGTGGAACTTCTGGACGACGGTTTTGTCACCAGCGAGATCCATCATCAGGAGAGCTCCCCTTCCAAAAAGGTGTATACCATTACGCGGGAAGGGTTGGCGGAGTTAAAGGAATGGGTATGTTCTGCGCCTGAGCTTCCAGAGTGTAAAAAGACGTTCTTGGTCCAGCTCGCCTGGGCGGACCAGCTCAATCAGGAGGAACTTGGCGCTTTATTATCCCAATACGAGTATGAGGTCAATATGCAGATCGTATTGCATCAGGAAAGAAAGCGCAGAGGGGCGTTTTCCCCAGCCAGAACGCAAAGGGAAGAACGGATATGGGAAAGCATTGATCAGAACATCCTTTCTTCTTACGAAAATGAGTTGGAATGGGTAAAAAAGCTCCGTATGGAGCTTTGTGTTCAACAGGAAGAAGGAAATAACATGCAATATACAGTTATTGAAAAACAAGGGAAAAGGATTATCGAGTATGCTTCCAATCAAACCCCGCTCCGTGCGGAACAGGACGCGTTGGATTTGCTTTCGGCCTGCATGGAACATGAAACCAATCTGGTCATGCTCCATAGCGATGCGCTCTCCGACGAGTTTTTCAGCCTGAAAAGTGGCCTGGCCGGAGCCGTGCTGCAGAAGCTTTCCAATTATCGCGTCAAAGCGGCGCTGGTTTTGACTGACAGTCAAAAAGTAAAAGGAAAATTCAAAGACTTTCTTGTGGAAACCAACAGGGGAAACAGCTTTCGGGTTTTCCACGGGAAGAATGAAGCGGAAGATTGGCTTTTGAAATGAAAGGAGCAGTTTAAAATGAAAACAAAGCTTGCTTTTAAGTCCCCGGAAGGGAAAGCGTCCGTGCTTGCGTTCTATGACTCGTTTTTGGAGCATTGGACGCAGCCGAATGAAAAGTTCCATGTCGATATGCGGCATGGCCGTACGTTCGTAATAGCCGCAGGGGAGAAGGACGCCCCGCCGCTGATATTGCTCCATGGCAGCGCGATGAACTCTGTGATGTGGATGGGAGACGCAGTGGAATATTCCAAGAGCCATCGCGTCTACGCGGTGGATATTCCGGGCGAGCCCGGCAGGAGCGATGAGAAACAACTGCCGTTTAAAGGGCCCGCGTTTGCGGAGTGGCTCTATGACGTTTTGGAAGCGCTATCTATAGAAAAAGCGAGTCTCGTCGGCATGTCGCTGGGCGCGTGGCTTGCGGCAAAATTCGCCGTAAGCTACCCGGAAAAGGTGGAGAAGCTTATGCTGCTCTGCCCGGCGGGCATTGGCCCGCAAAGGGTGTCGTTCCTTGTGACCACCACGGTCCACAGGATACTCGGCGATAAACTTATGAGCGGAATGTTCCGCAAGGTCAATGTGGATGAGAGCATCCCGGAGGTGTTTTTAACCTACCAAAAGCTTGTGGGGGAAAATTTCAATTACCGGCGCGAAGTGATCCCCCTGTTTTCTGACGCTGAATTAAAGCGGCTAAACATGTCTGTCGCGCTGTATGTCGGCGCAAAGGACGTCATATTCCATTCCGAGAAGTCCGCAAAGCGGTTGGGGGCATTGCTGCCACATGCGAAAATAACCGTTCTGCCGGAAGCAGGGCACGCCGTAATCAATATAACAGATAAAGTAAGTGAATTTCTGGCGTCTTCGGTGCTAAAGCTGATATCATGAAAAAGGATACCGGCTTTTGAAAAAAGCGTGGAGGCGTAACATATGGGCAAGGTATATGAGTTCGAAGCGGAAATCAAAAAGGTCCCCGATATGGACGGCGCGTATATCGAAATCCCGTTCGATGTAAAGGCGGAGTTTGGCAAAGGGAGAGTTCCCGTAACGGCCACATTCGACGGCGAAGTCTATGAGGGCAGTGTTGTTCGAATGGGAACGCCCTGCCATATCATTGGCATTCGGAAAGACATCCGGGCCAAGATCGGCAAGCAGCCGGGAGACATGATAAAGGTAACGCTTCGGGAAAGAGCGGCCGGGGAAAAGTCATAGGAAGATTTATTTCCAAATCACAATGTCACTGAGCGGCTGCCTCATTTTCGGGCGCGGAACTTCCTGGCGGTAGCCAAAACCGGCCATGACGGAAACGCCAAAGCGATCCGGGTCTATCACGCCCTCCGCGGCCAGCAATGCGTCCGCCGCTTTTTGGTCGAACCCTTCTATGGGGCAGGAATCGATGCGCAACAGGGCGGCCGCTGTGAGCATATTTGCCAATACGATGTACGTTTGTTTGCTTGCCCAGTCAAAAAGGGCGCGGTCGTTGTTAAGAAGGTTGAAATCGTTCTTCTGGAAGTTGTGGAACTTTTCGCGCTTGCGGTCCACGGCATCATCCGGCTGTTTCTGCACGTCCTTTAGTATGTGGGTCAAATAATCGGAACCATTGATGATATCCAACTTTTTGTATGCGAGCAGTATGACAAATCGGCTGGCGCTATCTAGGCTGTTCCTTGCTCCCCAGGCGATGGGAGCAAGTTTTTCCTTTATGCTCTGATCCTGCAGGACAAGAATTTTCCACGGCTCAAAGCCGAATGAGCTTGGCGAAAGATGCGCCGCCTCCAAAATGGTATCAAAATCTTCTTTTGAAATCTCTTTGTCTGGGTCAAAACGCTTGCACGCATAGCGGAAGCGAAACGCGTCCAAAATTTCCTGATTTTTATTGCCCATAGTAAAACCGCCTTTCTTTATCCCTATGGTAGTATGTAACCAAAGAATGCCGAAGTAAGCAAAAGTGCGGCATTTTTCGTCTGCGCATCGCAGTAGAATCTGGCCTTTTTCCTGTGAATTCGGGCGTGTTATAATCAATAATAATAATACATTCGCGATTGTGGACCTGTTATAGCACGCAATCAAGCGATGGGAGCAAAAATGAACGAGCTGATCAGCGAAAAATATCTTGCAATCCTTCAGGAGGAATTGGTCCCGGCTCTTGGCTGTACGGAGCCGATCGCGATCGCTTATGCGGCGGCGAAGGCGAGGGACGTTTTAGGGACGTTCCCTTCCTATATAAAGGTTTCCTGCAGCGGCAACATCATTAAGAATGTAAAAAGCGTGGTTGTGCCCAACACGGGCGGGTTAAAGGGAATCGAAGTCAGCGCTTTGGCGGGGGCGGTCGGCGGAAACGCCGATTATGGGATGGAGGTCCTGTCCCATCTAAATAGGCGGCACGCGCAGAAAGTATCCGAGCTTTTACAGAAGGGCATTTGCGAAGTATCGGCGCTGGATACCAACAAGACGCTGCATATCATCGTCGAGGTCTTTGCAAATCAGGAGACCGCCAAAGTGGAAGTGCAGTACTTCCATACCAACATCGTCAGAATAGAAAAGAACGGCGAGAGTATATACGAGAAACCTGCGTTAACGGGAAGCTATTTGGGAAAACTGACCGACCGAAGCGTTTTAAATGTTGACGATATTTCTGAGTTTGCCGAAACGGTAGAGCTTGCAAAGGTCAGGCATCTGTTGGAACAGCAAATCAAGAATAACATGGCGATCGCCTGGGAAGGGCTAAAGGGCCAATACGGAGTGGATATCGGCAATACCTTGCTTCACGGTAGCCAAGATAGCGTGTTCACTAAAATGAAAGCGTATACCGCTTCCGCCTCCGAGGCGCGTATGGGCGGCTCGGAGCTTCCCGTCACCACGAATTCGGGGAGCGGCAACCAGGGTATCGCTTCCTCGGTGCCCGTTATTGTGTATGCGCGGGAAAAGGGGGTACCCGAGGAACGCCTGCTCCGGGCGCTTGTACTGTCCAACTTGCTGACCATCCATCAAAAGACTTTGATCGGACGGCTTTCGGCTTTCTGCGGGGTGGTGAGCGCCTCCTGCGCCAGCGGCGCCGCAATCACATATTTGGCGGGCGGAAGCCTTGATCAGGTTAAAATGACAATCACCAACACGCTGGCCAATGTTTCGGGCATCGTCTGCGACGGCGCAAAACCTTCCTGTGGCATTAAGATCGCCGCGAGCCTTGACGCGGCCATTATGGCGCACTTGCTGGCGATGAACAACCGGGCCTATCTCCCCGGCGACGGGCTAGTGAAAGCCGATATAGAGGATACGATCTCCTCGGTGGGAAGAATGGCGCGTGACGGCATGAAAGAGACCGATAAACAAATTCTTACAATCATGCTGGAATGCTGACTGCATAAAAAGAAAATGTCAGTGTCATAACAGATTGGAGGACCCATGCTTATTCCAGAGCGTAGTTTTACTTCCGGGGATTTCACCTATACCATCCGTAACGCAAAAGGGACCGACGCCAAGGCGTTGTCCGAACTGCGCTTACGTATCGACGGGGAAACAGAAAATCTGGACCGGGAACCGGGCGAGGCGTATATGGATGAAGCCGTGTTCCAGGTTCGTATTCGGGAGGACGCGGAACAGCCTCGCAGCCTGTTCCTGGTGGTGGAGGCGGGAGGTTCTCTGGTTGGATTTTGCAGGTGCCAGGGAAGCGCACTTAAACGGTTCTCACACCGCGTGGAATTTGGTATATGCATCTTAAAAGCGTACTGGGGGTACGGCATAGGTAAGGCGTTGCTCGCGCAATCGGTTGCTTGGGCAGACGCGAACGGGATAAAGAAAATGATGCTTTCTGTCTTGGAGACAAATACGAAAGCAATTGCATTATACGAACGTCTTGGGTTTATGGTGGAGGGCACGCTGAAAAAGGACAGGCTCCTTTCAGACGGCAACTATTACGATACCATCATAATGGGACGGGTGCAGGACTAAGCAAATATCAAACAAAAAGCTGTGCCCGCCATGCACAGCTTTTTGGTGGATTGAAACTCAGAATTTACAGCGCGTCGTCTCCCTTTTCCCCGGTACGGATACGGATCGCTTCTTCCACATTGTAGACGAATATCTTGCCGTCGCCAATGCTTCCGGTCTGCGCCGTCTTTAAAATGACGTCTATAATTTTCTCTACCTCGCTGTCATGCACGACCGCCTCAATTTTGATTTTGGGCAGCAGGTTGACCCCGGTCTGCACGCCCCGATAGAACTGCTTTTGCCCCTTCTGGTTTCCGTGGCCGAGTACCTGAGAAATCGTAATGCCTTTTACGCCGCTGGCGTTCAGGGCCTCCTTGATTTCATCGAACATTTCCGGCTTCACAACGGCTTCTATCTTTTTCATTTTGCCAGCCTCCTATATTGAAATTCGTATCGGTAGTTAAAAGATTCCAATTAGAGCATATTCCAAGTGCGTGAAAGACGCAATGTCCTATAAGCTCAGATCCTGCTTTTTCAGCTGTTTGACGGGCGCATTGTCCGAAGAGTAGGAATCAAGCTCGGTCTTGAGTACCTGAAAATCCGGATAACCGTAAGCGCCCATTTCCTCAAGGTCCACGCCTTCAAGTTCCACCTTGGCGGGTACCCGGATGCCATGTACTTTATCCAGCAGCTTGAACCAGAGATAGGAGAAGCCGAAGCCATATACGACGAGTACGGCGATCGTGATCAGCTGCGCCACAAACTGCCCCGCATCCCCGTAGAACAGGCCGCGCACGTTGCCCGCGACGCCGTTCACGCCGTCGCCATAGGTGCCGTCCGCAAACAGGCCCAGAGCCAACACGCCCCAGCAGCCGTTCACGCAGTGTACGGAGACCGCGCCAACCGGGTCGTCTATTTTGAGCTTGTTTTCAACAAAGGAAACGCTCACGCAAACCAGCAGGCCGCCGACAAGGCCAATGATGCATGCGACGATTCCGTTTACAAAGGCGCAGGGTGCGGTAATCGCCACAAGGCCTGCAAGCGCGCCGTTCGCTGTCATGGAAGGATCGGGCTTGCCAAATTTGATCCACATATAAAGCATGGCCGCAAGCCCGCCGATCGCACCCGCGATCATGGTGTTCGTGGCGACCACGGCAGCACGGAAGTCCCCCGCATTGAGAGTGGAGCCGGCGTTGAAGGAGAACCAGCAGAAGAACAGGATGATTGTGCCGACAATCGCCATCGGGATATGGTGGCCGGGGAAGGCGCGCGAGGTGCCGTCCTTTTTGAACTTGCCAATTCTCGGCCCCAGAACAATTGCCCCCGCAAGCGCCATCATGCCGCCCATGGAATGGACTACGGCGGAGCCCGCAAAGTCCACCGCGCCGTGCCCAAGCCCGAAATACTTGCCCAGCGTGGCGAGCCAGCCGCCGCCCCAGAGCCAGTTGCCGAACAGCGGATAATAGATCATGGAAACGAAGAAGGAGGAAATGACAACGGCGGAATATTTCACGCGTTCCGCCATGGCGCCGGTGGGGATGGTGCAGGTGGTATCCATAAACACCATCTGGAAGAAGAACAACAAATAGATGCCCGCGTCATACACTCCGGAGAGCGCAAAGCCCTTGTATCCCAGAATGCCGCCAAAACCCGGGATGGAAAGCAGGGAGTCTAAAACCGAGCCGCCCGTGCCCAGGCCCGCGGCGCCGCCGGAGCCGCCGAACTGCAGCGCAAAGCCAACCAGGAAATAGCCGATCGCGCCCACCAGGAATACCATGAAGTTCATGGTGATGGTGTGCGCCGCGTTCTTGCCGCGGCAAAAGCCTGTTTCTACCATGGCGAAACCGCACTGGAAGAAGAATACCATGAACCCTGTGATCATCACCCACACGAAATTCGCGCTGTATTGTGCGCGGCTCACGGCAACGGCGACGTCTCCTATCGTCTCATTTCCCGTAGCGGACGCATAGGATGCGCCTGTGGGGTCGGCTGCGGCCAAAGCAGGCTGCGCAAGCGACAAAATAAGCAAGAGCCCAAGCAAGATTGTGAGAAACCGGACGCCTTTTTTCATAAATGATACCCCCTAAATATATTTGGAATTAAACCGCCTTGCTTCGCTTGAAGTTTCCCCAGGAGAAGACGGACCCCGACTTTAATACTTCCCGGCCCAGCTTAATGACCGAAAGAAGGTACCGTAAGCCCAGGAACGCCGCCATCGCCCCGAACACGGCGCCCGGTACCCGGGCGCCCAACACGGGGAGGGTCGTATTGTGAATAACGCTGATTACGCCAAATATCAGCCCCGAAATCAGGATGCCGGAAGCTACCAGAAACAGAACGCCTAGGCTGATGAGTTTGTTTGTGTGCTGTGATTTTTTCATGCAATAACACTCCTTTCGCTGCCTGCCTGTTTAACAAAAAAGGCGCCAAATCCATGAGCTATGGATTTGGCGCCTTTGCCTCTTTTACCGCCTGCCATGCAGGCCTTTAGAGAACAATATTAAAAATTAAAGCGGTAAAATCACACCCTGATTTTACCGCGTCATTGCTTGCTATTCGATTTTAATTGAATTGAATTGAATGGACGTATATTAACACGTCTGATTACCGCGTGTCAACCAGAAAATGGGTTAAATTAAGAAATATTTTTATTGAGGAAAAGACTCGAAAGCGGAGTCGATTATACGGCCCAAAACGGGCGGGTTGCGTCCCTTTATACGACATGTTGTGAATATGATAGCTGGTACAACCTCCTTACATGCATTACAATATCAGTATTTAAGAAATTATCGGCAAGAGAGTCCAAGTTCAAGAGGCAATGGAGGACGCCATGAAGGTTGAAACGCTCCGCACTTCCGCGCCGGAATTCATCGAGTATTGCAAGGCGCACCGGCGCGAGCATGACGAATCCTACCTGGACAATGATGCGTTAAGCGGGTTTGTTCCGGGCGAAGACAACCCGACATACCTGCTGCGCGGCGGCAGGGGAGAGCTTCTTGGCGTTGTATCGCTGATGCTTGGCGGCGCATTCCGGAAAAATAAAAAGGGCAGGTTCCGTATCCTGCATGCACGACCCCTTTCTTTTGCGGCGTATTCCGCGCTGTTAAACGCCATAATAAAGGATCTTCCGGGGATTGAAACCGTCTATCTGTTCCTGCCCGAGGAAAGGGCGGAGGTGGGCGATATCCTTATCCGGCTGGGATTTTTTATTGAACGGTATGCATGGGTACTGACCCGGGGCAGGGAAGTCCCCGTTCCCGAGCCGGTATTCCCGGAGGGGTATCGGGTGGAGCGCTTAAGAGTGGGGGCAGACGAACAGCTCTGGTGCGATATCTGCAACAGCACGTTTTCGGAGTTTGGCTGGCATACGGAACTGACGCCGGGAATGGTGAAGGCTTCGGAAGAAGCGTACGAAAGGCTTGGCGGCGGGCTATATATGCTCTGGGATGGAGAAGCGCCGGTCGGCATTTTGAAGATCGAGGCTTTTTCCGATGAAAACAAAGCGGAGATCGGGCCGATTGCGGTACTGCCGCGGTACCATGGGATGGGGTTGGGCAGGAACCTGCTGCGGTTCGGGCTTAATACGGCATATGCGGCGGGGTTTGAAACTGTAGAGCTTTCCGTAAACGGGGACAACAACAAAGCCGCCGCGCTGTATGTAAGCGAAGGGTTTGAACAGGATACCCTTATGCTGTGCTATACCAAGCGTTTGGGGAGTCATAAGGCGCGGCATTTGTAACCGTATGCTGTGTTTTGCCGGATGGTGGATAAAGTTCCGCATATTGGATACACATTTTTTGCTACCCTCTTTTTTTTTGCGGATGAATTTGTTAGAATAGGTTGTGCGCTGTATATACATATATACAATGCATACTCGGCAGTACAAAATTGAAGGAGGAGAAATCCAGAATGAAGAAAGTATTTGCCTTACTTTTGGCGCTGATGATGGTTGTCGCCGCGGTCGCGTGCACACCGGCACAGCAGCCCGCAACGGAAACCCCCGCGCCGGCAGTGACCGAAGCCCCCGCGCCGGAAGCGACCCCGGAAGCCACGCCCGAACCCGAAGCGGCAGGCTTTGAAGTTGCCCTTATCACGGATATCGGCACCATCGACGACAAGTCGTTCAACCAGGGCGCGTGGGAAGGCGTTGAAGCCTACGCCAAAGCCAACAGCAAGACCTACAAGTACTATCAGCCCACCGAGCAGTCCAACGACGCGTATCTTGCCCAGATCGAGATCGCTGTTCAGAACGGCGCAAAAGTCATCGTGACTCCGGGCTTCCTGTTTGAAACCCCCATATTCATCGCGCAGGACCAGTATCCTGACGTTACCTTCATTCTGCTGGACGGCGCGCCCCACAGCGCAGATTATGCCGAGTACCGCACCAACAAGAACGTTGTCGGCGTTACTTATGCCGAGCATGAATCCGGTTACCTTGCCGGCTATGCTGCTGTGAAGGATGGCAACACCAAGCTGGGCTTCATGGGCGGTATGGCGGTTCCCGCGGTTGTTCGCTTTGGCTATGGCTTTGCGCAGGGCGCAAATGACGCCGCGAAGGAACTGGGCGTTGACGTTGAGTTGATGTACCACTACACCGGCGGCTTTGAAGCCACCCCCGAAGCGCAGGCCCTTGCTGCTTCCTGGTACAATGCCGGCACCGAAGTCATCTTCGCCTGCGGCGGCGCTGTGGGCTTCTCTGTTTTCGCGGCTGCTGAAGCTGCGGGCGCAAAGAGCATCGGCGTTGACGTTGACCAGTCCGGCGAAAGCGCCACCGTTATCACCTCTGCGATGAAGTCTCTGGCGCCGGGCGTCGAGATGCTCATCAAGCAGTACTATGACGGCACGTTCCCCGGTGGCCAGGGTCTCGTGTTGGATGCTTCCAACAATTCCGTCGGCCTGCCGTTCGCCTCTTCCAAGTTCGCTACCTTCACGCAGGCGGATTATGACGCCCTGTTTGCGAAGATCGCGGCCAAGGGAATTACCATCCTCAAGGATGACGCTGCGGAAAGCGCAGATCAGCTCGAGCTTTCCAATGTGAAGGTTTCTGTCGTCGAATAACCCTAATTGCTCTAAAGAGGCAGGCAGGCCAGAATCTGCCTGCCTCTTTTTTTCAGTTGGCCTGATAGTTTTTGTTTATTCTTTGTTCATATTCCGGTATAATTAGAACATGTCATGTATTTATTCTTCGAATGAACAGTTCGAATAAATCAACACACATATATAGAGTAGGAGTGACGGCATGAGTTATGTGATCGAAATGCTTCACATCACCAAGACATTCCCCGGCATCGTTGCAAACGACGATATCACACTGCAATTGAAAAAGGGGGAAATCCATGCGCTCCTAGGGGAGAACGGCGCGGGGAAATCCACCCTCATGAGCGTGCTGTTCGGCCTCTATCAGGCGGAGCAGGGTACCATCAAAAAGGATGGTAAAGACGTAAAAATCTTAAATCCCAACGAAGCCAACGTGCTGGGCATCGGTATGGTGCACCAGCATTTTAAACTCGTCCACAATTTCACGGTGCTGCAAAATATCATTTTGGGCGTAGAGACCACGAAAAATGGGTTTCTGTGGATGGATGAAGCGCGCAAAAAGGTGGTCGCACTTTCCGAGCGTTACGGCCTGAAGGTAGATCCGGATGCTTTGGTGGAGGATATTACCGTCGGCATGCAGCAGCGCGTAGAAATCCTCAAAATGCTCTACCGTGAAAATGAAATATTGATATTCGATGAACCTACGGCGGTATTGACGCCGCAGGAGATTGAAGAATTGATGAAGATCATGCGCGGTCTCACGCAGGAAGGAAAGTCCATCCTCTTCATCACCCACAAACTCAATGAGATCAAGGCTGTTGCTGACCGGTGTACGGTACTACGTAAGGGTAAGTACATCGGCACCATTGACGTTGCCTCCACCACCAAAGAGGAAATGTCTGAAATGATGGTAGGCCGCAAGGTCATGCTTGAGGTGGACAAGGACGCACCCAAAGTCGGTACGCCGGTATTCGAGGTCAAAAACCTGACCGTTTCCTCCAGGCATCATACCAAGAAAACCGTAAACAAAGTATCCTTCTATGTGCGCAAGGGGGAAATCGTCTGCATCGCGGGCATCGACGGCAACGGTCAGAGCGAGCTTGTGCAGGCGCTGACAGGTCTCATTCAGCCGGAAAGCGGCACAATTCTCTTAAACGGCCAGGATATTACGCATAAGAGTATCCGCGCCCGCAACGTACTGGGCATGGCGCATATCCCGGAGGACAGGCACAAGCACGGCCTGGTGCTCGATTATACGCTGGAAGATAACCTTGTGCTCAAAAAGTACTTTACACACGAGTTTCAGAAAAGCGGCTTCCGAAATTTTAAAAAGACGCGCGCTTATGCCGAAGCGCTTATCCAGCGCTTTGACATCCGCAGCGGACAGGGTCCCATTACCTCCGCGCGCAGCATGAGCGGAGGCAACCAGCAAAAAGCTATCGTGGCTAGGGAAATTGATTACGATCCCGAGATTCTCATTGCCGTACAGCCCACCAGAGGTTTGGATGTAGGCGCAATCGAATACATCCATAAGCAACTGATTGTGCAACGAGACGAAGGGAAGGCGGTGCTGCTGGTTTCTCTGGAACTGGACGAGGTGATGAACGTCAGCGACCGTATACTCGTCATCTACGAGGGCGCAATTGTGGGCGAATTCGACCCCAAAGAGATTACCGTACAGGAGCTGGGGCTGTATATGGCGGGCTCCAAAAGGAGGCAGGCGCAATGAAAAAAGTAAAGAGTCTAATCCGGAGCACAGGCTTTACAAACGCCGCTTCTTCCGTTGCCGCGATTTTAGTTGGCATGGTATTTGGGTTTCTCATTATGCTCATCAGCAACTCAAAAGAAGCCCTGCAGGGCCTTGGCATCATATTGGAGGGCGGCTTTGGCGGCGGCGCAAAGGGCGTCGGCCAGA
>JAEYHP010000036.1 GCA_023409435.1 Bacillota bacterium
CTTTTTGAGGAGCGCGCGCACGGTATCCGTGGGTTGTGCGCCCTTCTTCATCCAATCCGCTGCCTTCTCGTTTTCCACAACGATCTGGGCGGGATTGCTGATGGGGTTGTAGTAGCCGATTTCCTCAACGAAAGCGCCGTCACGCGGGGCGCGGGAATCGGCGACGACGATGCGGTAAAAAGGGGCCTTCTTTGCGCCCATCCTGCGCAGTCTGATCTTAAGCATGATTGTATCCTCCTAAAATATGTAGGTTCTTTATGAATACGGTTTACCCGTGCTTCAACAATTTAACCTCAAATAAAAAGCTAACGCTTTTTATTTGGTCGCATGAGCGGAATGAACCCGCCCATGCTCCTGCCGCTATGCGGAGCGTGCCGCTGTCGCGTCACGATACGAATTCGTTTATAACGAATTCGTATTTAAAAATGGAAGGGCATGCGCATGCGTCCTTTTTTGCCCCGCGCGCCGGAAAACTGCTTCATCATTTTCCGGGTGGCCTCAAACTGGTTCAACACCCGGTTGACGTCCTGCAGCGTGGTGCCGCTGCCGCGCGCGATGCGCTTGCGGCGGCTGAAATTGAGGAGATCCGGGTTGGCGCGCTCCGCCTTTGTCATGGAGAGGATGATCGCCTCCATGCGCGCCATCTGCTTTTCATCCACTTCCACATTGCCAAGCTTGCTTGCGTCCATCCCCGGCACCATGCCGAGGATGTCCTGTATAGAACCCATGCTTTTCATCTGGCGGAACTGGTCTAAAAAATCCTCCAGCGTGAAGGCGTCCTTGCGGAGCTTTTCCGCCAGTTCCACGGCCTTCTTTTCATCAAAGTTGGCCTGTGCCTTTTCGATTAAGGAAAGCACATCCCCCATGCCTAAGATTCTGGAAGCCATGCGGTCCGGATGGAACGGCTCGATATCCGTCAGCTTTTCGCCGATGCCGGAGAATTTGATTGGCTTGCCCGTGACCGAACGCACGGAAAGCGCAGCGCCGCCCCTGGTATCGCCGTCGAGCTTGGTTAAAATGACGCCACTTAATTCCAGCGTCTCGTTGAATGTCTTTGCGACATTCACGGCGTCCTGACCCGTCATGGCGTCCACCACCAGCAGGATTTCAGCAGGCTTTGTGACGTTCTTCACGCGCACAAGCTCCTGCATCATATCGGTATCGATATGCAGACGGCCCGCGGTATCCAGTATCACCACGTCGTGGAAGTTGCGCCGCGCGTAGTCGATAGCCTCCTGCGCGGTCTTTGCCGGGTCATTCTGCCCGCGCTCAAACACCGGGATGCTGATCTTTTCGCCCACCACCTGCAACTGCTTGATGGCTGCCGGGCGGTAAATATCGCACGCCACAAGGAGCGGGGATTTCGCGTTGTTCTTTTTGATATAGGCCGCAAGCTTGCCGCACATCGTCGTCTTACCAGCGCCCTGCAGTCCTGCCATCAGGATGACGGAAGGTGTTGTGGAACCGTATTCGAGCTTTGCATTGCTGCCGCCCATCAGCCGCGTCATTTCTTCGTTGACGATTTTGATGACCTGCTGCCCGGGTGTGAGGCTCTCCAACACTTCTTGCCCCACGGCGCGCACCGTGACGTCTTTAATAAACTGCTTGACCACAAGGAAGTTGACATCCGCTTCGAGCAGTGCAAGCTTGACCTCGCGCATGGCTTCCTGAACGTCCTTTTCGTTGAGCTTGCCGCGCCCCGTCAGCTTTTTGAATATATTCTGCAGTTTTCCGGATAACCCTTCAAACGCCATGTTCGTCCTCCCAAACGCCGCGCAGACCCGCGATTTTCTCTAACAGTGCCTGCCGCTGTAACCTACCGAGTTCCATTTGCTCCACCTGCGTTTTTAATGCAAGTAGCCCGTCTTCCATTTGCCTTACACGCCGGACAAGGCCAAGTCGCGCTTCCATTTCATAGAGCTGCGCTTCCGCCCTCTTTAGCGCGTCGTGCACGCCCTGCCGGGAAATGTTCTCCCGCTCCGCAATTTCAGAAAGCGAGTAATCTTCGTCCACATGAAGTGCTAAAAGCTCCTGCTGGCGCTGTGTCAAAAACGCGCCGTAGTAGGACAGCAGCATGGAAAGCTCGATGTTGCGCTCCATAGTTCGCCTCGCCGTTTCTGTAAAGGTATTTAGCTTTACACCTTGATCATTATACCGCATCGGCCGCGGTTGTCAAGATGTTTGCTACGAAAAAGCCGCGCGTTCCGCGCGGCCATATTTAATAAGCCAGGGGCTTTGCCCCCGAAACCCCACCCAAGGGACACGTCCCTTGGGAATCCCTTATGTCGGAAACGCCCTATTTAGCGTGTTTTCCAAGTTGGGTTCTTAGGGGCTTTCCGAAGGAAAGCGAGGTCGGTGCCGTAGGCAGAAACCGATCCGGTGAATCGGTTTCAGAACCCCGGGTACCTTGCCTACGGCCCTAAGCGCGAGTTTGAGGGCGGAGCCCTCAACGTTCTTCCTTATAGCTGCTTGTCCAGCATCTGCGCAAATACGGACTTGGGCTTGACGCCGACCACCTTTTCCACGATCTGGCCACCTTTGAACACCATGATGGTGGGGATGGTCATCACATTGTACCGCTGCGCGATCTCCATCTGCTCATCCACATCCACCTTGCAGACCTTGGCCCTGCCTTTGTAATCGGAAGCCAATTCCTCAACCACGGGGCCGACCATACGGCAAGGCCCGCACCATGTGGCCCAGAAATCCACAAGCACCGGCTCGGGGGAATTTATGGTGGAGTCAAACGTCTCCTTGGTTAAATACAGCACATCTTCAGACATGTCTTTGTCCTCCTGTCAGTTTCGTTTGTTTCTAGCATGCGCGGCCTAGGCCCTGCCATACGTCCCCGACGCACACTTCCTAACATACCCGTACAGCCGGATATCAAACGGCACTATTCGACGTCCAGCTTGATATGGAGTTCCTTCAATTGCTTTTCATCCACAACATCGGGCGATTCCGTCATCAGGCAGGAGGCATTCTGCACTTTTGGGAACGCAATGACGTCTCGGATGGAGCTGGAGTTGGTCAAAAGCATCGCAAGCCTGTCAAGCCCATACGCCAGGCCGCCGTGCGGGGGCGTGCCGTATTTGAACGCCTCCAGCAGGAAACCGAACCGGTTCCATGCTTCTTCCTTCGTAAAGCCCAGGGCTTTGAACATCCGCTCCTGCAACTCGGAAGAATGGATACGGATGGAACCGCCGCCCAACTCCGTACCGTTCAACACGATATCGTACGCCTTTGCGCGCACAGCGCCCGGGTCGGTTTCAAGCTTGTCAAGGTCTTCATCCTTGGGGTGCGTGAACGGATGGTGCATGGCAAAGAAACGCTGCGCGTCCTCGTCCCACTCCAGCAGCGGGAAATCCGTCACCCACAGGAGATCGTAGGTATCCGGCTGGATGAGCGAAAGCCTGCGCGCAAGCTCCAGGCGCAATGCACCCAGGGAAGCAAACACAACGCTGTTTTTATCCGCTACAAAGAATACCGTATCCCCCGTATTTGCTCCAACTTTAGAAAGAATGGCCTGTATGGTTTCTTCCGTAAGAAACTTCGCAAACGAGGATTGCAGCCCTTCCGGCTTTAGGTTCATCCACGCGAGGCCCTTGGCCTGATAGGTCTTGACGTATTCGGCCAAAGCGTCGATTTCCTTGCGGGAGAATTTTGCAGCGCCGCCCGGCACCACCACGCACCGTACGCTGCCGCCGTTTTCGATCGCTGCGGTAAACACGGAGAAGTCGGCGTCCTTTACAAGATTGCCCACGTCCTGCAGTTCCAGCCCGAAGCGGGTATCCGGTTTGTCGGAGCCATACCGCTCCATGGCTTCCGCGTACTTTAGTCTGCGTAGCGGAAGCTGTATTTCCACGCCCAGGGTTTCGGCGAACATGCGCTTTAAGAACCCTTCATTGACAGCAATGACGTCGTCCTCTTCCACAAAGGACATCTCAAGGTCGATCTGCGTAAACTCCGGCTGGCGGTCCGCGCGAAGGTCTTCGTCGCGGAAGCAGCGTGCGATCTGCATGTATCGGTCGTAGCCGGAGAGCATTAACAACTGCTTGAACTGCTGCGGGCTCTGCGGCAGCGCATAGAACTTGCCGGGATGCACGCGGCTGGGCACCAGATAATCCCGCGCGCCCTCGGGCGTACTTTTGGTGAGTATGGGCGTTTCAATTTCCAAAAAGCCCTGCTCGGAAAAATACGTGCGCGCGATATGCGCGATTTTGTGCCGGAGCATCAGGTTCTTCTGCATGGCGGGACGGCGAAGATCCAGATAGCGGTACTTTAGACGCATCTGCTCGTTGGTCTTCGTATCGTCGCCGATTTCGATGGGTGGGGTTTCGGACTTGCCCAGTATTTTAAAATCCTGCACGCGCACTTCAAACGCGCCCGTCTGCATGCGTGCGTTCACCATGTCCGGCGCGCGATGCACCAAAGTGCCTTTGACCGCCAGCACGTACTCCGCACGGATGGACTGCGCTTTTTCAAACAGCTCCGCCGGAAGCTCGCTTTCGTCAAACGTCACCTGCACGATGCCCGTACGGTCCCGTAAAGCGATGAATATCAGCTTGCCCAAATCGCGCCGCGCATTTGTCCACCCCATCAGCACGACGTCCGTATTGACCTCCGCTTCTCCAAGAAGCGCGCAATATTGTGTTCTTTTCCAGCCGCCCAGCAATTCGCTCATTGCCTTACTCCACCTTCTAATATTATTTGAGCGCTTCGGCAACGGCTTCCGCCGTAAGGGAGACATAAGTTTCTTCCCCCGTTGCCATCCGCTTTAGTTTGATTTTGCCTTCGGTCAGTTCGTTTTCCCCAAGCACGGCCACAAAGCGGGCACAGAGCTTGTCCGCATATTTGAATTGCGCCTTGATGCTGCGGCCCACATGGTCGCATTCCACCTTAAAGCCAAGCCTGCGCAAAGCGTACGCGAGCGAAAAGCCCTTGATGCGCGCTTCCTCGCCGATGCCCGCAATATAAATATCGTATGGCGCGGGTTCCGGAATTTTAAGCCCCTGGTTTTCCGCCACCAGCAGCAGCCGCTCCATGCCCATGCCGAAGCCTACGCCGGGCATAGAAGGCCCGCCTATCTCTTCCACCAGGCCGTCGTACCTTCCGCCGCCGCATACCGTACCCTGCGAGCCGATATGGGTGGAAATGATCTCAAACACGGTGCGGGTGTAATAATCCAGTCCTCTTACAATATGGGGATCGATTTCGTAACCGACGCCCATCTCATGTAAGCACCCTTTGAGTTCCGTCATGTGCGCTTCGCAGTCTTCGCACAGGTAATCCAAAATTACCGGCGCTTTCGCGGCGATCTCCTTGCAGCCAGGCACCTTGCAATCGAGTACCCGCAGGGGGTTCTTTTCAAAGCGCGTCTTGCAGTCCGCGCAAAGCGCGTCATAGCTTCCCTTCAGATACTCCTTGAGCGCGGCGTGGTAGTTCGGGCGGCATTCCGGGCAGCCGATGCTGTTGATGTGGACGCCCAAATCCTTGACGCCCACGCGCTCAAACAGCTCCAGCGCAATGCCGATGCATTCCGCGTCCGCACTGGCCTTGGGCGCGCCGAATATCTCCACGCCGAACTGGTGGTGTTCCCTGAGGCGGCCCGCCTGGGGTTTTTCATAGCGGAACACCGGGCAGTAGAGATAATACATTTTGGTGGGCTGCGCTTCGGCGAAAAGCTTCTGTTCCACGAACATGCGCACAACGCCCGCGGTCCCCTCGGGCTTCAGCGTGATGGAGCGGCCGCCCTTGTCCTCGAACGTATACATCTCTTTCTGCACAATATCCGTGGTATCCCCAACGCCGCGCAGAAATAGCTCCGTATGCTCGATCACGGGGGTACGCGTTTCCTTTAACCCGTACTTTTCACAGATCTCCCGCACAAGCCCTTCAATAAAGTGCCATTTGTAGCTGTCCTGCGGGGTCACGTCTTTCGTGCCCTTGGGCGCCTGCAACGCCATATGTTTCCCTCCTGCTATAACCCGGCAATCTGCCGGTAATGATGAAGAAGGCCTTCCATCCCCTATATGAGGGACGGAAGACCCGCGGTGCCACCCTGATTGAGCTTATAAAGAAAGCTCCACTTTGCGCCTTTAACGCAGGCATTACGTCGCAGCTTGCCCGGGATCTCTCCGGGGTCTACAGCGCCGCTCCCGGGTGTCTTTCATGCTGCTACCCTGCCTGAAGCGGCTTTCAGCCTATGACCGCTTCTCTCTTTTGCCGTATGCAACGTTACTCGCCCGTTCATCGCTTTTGATTGTTTATTATACCGGCGGAATATGGGCCTGTCAATGCAAAAGCGCCGCCATCATACTGATATTCTGCTGAGTGTACGTACCTAAAAACGCAGGTTATGGAGTATAATTCCCTTATTTCCCGCATGTTTCGCCAAAAGCCATAGAATCTTAACATTTTTAGTTGAAAAAAGACAATTATTCATTTAATATTAATATATCATTTGTATGGGATGTATGGCAGTTACGCCCATGGAAATTGATGCGTAAGGTCGCCCATCCGGCCGTTACCGGCTTAGTAACAACAGCGACAAGGAGATCGGCAGTTTGGATTGGTTGGTCGTCATATTGGTGGTAACCGCCCTGGCGATGATCGGAGTGATTTCTTTGATCCACCGCGGGCGGGTTCGTATATGGAGTATTTGCATGATACTCCTTGGACTCGGCATCGGCATACTGCTTTATACCCAGATCAGCATTTTTAAAAACTGGCAGACCGCGCTCTATATCGTCTTTTCCGTTGTATTGGCACTTGTGCTTGTATATTTGTTTGTTACGCTCGGCGCACGCAGGCAGCAAAAGAGCGCAAAGGCGGATAAAAACCCTGAAGAAAACGACGTTTTAACCACCGCCTCGCGCGAACCCATGCGGCTTTCAGACTGGGAAGCCGTTATTTCATACAGTGCCGCGCCCGCAAAGGCAAACAAGGAGATTCACCGCGTAAACGCGGACAAGCCGCCTGAAGCCCCCGCGCCTGTCTCCTTCTCTTCCGTGGCGTTTACGGCCAGCGAGAAATCTGACTCGACGGAAAACGAAGGATTGGCGGCGGACGCCATTACTTCTTTCTTCCGCGAAAACACGCAGTTACCCGCATCCGCCATCCGCATGGACGCGGCGGTACGCCCCAATGCGGTAAACGGAAAAGTGGAAGAACGCAAGACATACCCCGAGCCGATTCGTGTTTCGCCTGCGGCAAAGCCCGCAGCCGAGCCCACGGTTGAAAAAGAAGACGAAGAGGCGTTTGAAAGCCTCTCTTTCCGCGTTGTGCGGGATAAATTCGCCGACTCACAGAAGAAGCCGGAACCCGCCATCGAACCAAAAACCGCGGTTACAAAGGACGCGCCCGCAACCGATAAGGAAAAGGACGCGCCCCCCCCTGTTTACAAGGTGCATAAGAAAGCAACAGCGCCTAAGGAGCAAGCCCCGGATGTACTGGATAACGCCCCGGAACAGGATGAAGCAATCTCCCCTGTTCTTT
>JAEYHP010000161.1 GCA_023409435.1 Bacillota bacterium
CATTGACAGCCCGCGCGAGCGGCTGATCGCCATATTGACAAACAACTTTGCGCCCTGCAACGGGCGGTTTCCGCAACCATACAAAGGGAAACAAAAAAATTGTTCCGGGGACAAGGAAGAAAAACAGCAGACTGCAATTTAATTTGTGCTGGATCTAAGAAACCCACTTGTTTAACTTTATGATTTTATTAATAACCGCGATTTTCTGCTTTGCTGTTAAGCCTGACTGGTTGAGCCTGCGCTCAATGATATCAGCATGAAAGGCATTCATGCGCTCGGTGAGCAAACGGCCGGAGCTTTCGCACGTAGGCCCGTGCACAATGACTTTCCGGGCAATATTCGGCTTCATCCGCTCTCTCCAATCTTCCTGGGATATGCCATTCCTATTAGCGTCATGTCTTGTCCTATCCCTGCTTTGAGAATCTTTAAATGTATTCTTTTAAAGCTACATATTTGCTTTAGTTTCTGCGGTTTATGCCGAAAACATAGATAAACAAGTTTACGGCAGAGATCGGAAGAGGTGGATGCCCAATGAAAGTGGTTATTTTGGCGGGAGGGCTTGGAACCAGAATTTCTGAAGAATCCCATCTGCGGCCCAAGCCGATGATTGAGGTCGGAAATATGCCGATATTATGGCATATTTTAAAATATTACTCCCATTTCGGATTTCAGGAGTTCGTCATATGCTGCGGTTATAAAGGTTATGTAATTAAAGAATACTTTGCGGATTATTACCTCCATCGTTCCGATATAACATTTGACTTTTCTGACGGCAACAGAATGATTATACATAACAATGTTGCCGAGCCTTGGAAGGTCACGGTGGTAGATACCGGATTAAACACCCAAACCGGCGGGCGTATCCAACGGATTCGTCCATATATTGGCGAAGAAGCCTTTATGCTGACCTACGGAGACGGTGTTGGAAACGTGGATCTCCATGCTCTCCTCCGGCAGCATCAGACGTCCGGAATGGCGGTGACGCTGACCGCAGTTCAACCGAGCGGACGCTTCGGCGTTTTAGAATTGGATGAACAAAAAAACTGTGTCGTTGGGTTCCGCGAGAAGGCCAAAGAGGACAACCATTGGATTAATGCGGGCTTTATGGTGATGGAACCCGCTGCTTTTGAGTATCTGGATGGGGATAGTTGCATTTTGGAGCGCCGCCCGTTGGAGCAGCTTAGCGCCGATGGTCGGTTGGGCGTATATCGTCATGGCGGTTTTTGGCAATGCATGGATACTCAGCGGGATAAGGGCTTGCTGGATCATTTATGGGAAACCGGCCAGGCGGAATGGAAGGTCTGGGCATGATGGGCTCACCCCAAATCAGCGTCATCATGCTGACCTATAACCGTGAAACGCTGGTGGGGCATATGATCGAATGCATACTCACCCAGACAGTTCGCAATTTTGAGTTTATTATTGTGAACAACGGCTCCACCGACCGCAGTGGAGAAGTAGCCGATCAATATGCGGCAAAGGATGCCCGTATCCGCGTGATTCATCGGGAGCGCGGCAACATCGGCTCCGGCCGCAACGCCGGACTGGATGCAGCCATTGGCGACTATATCGCATTTGTTGACGACGATGACTCCTGCGAACCGGATTTTCTGGAGTTTTTGCAACGACTCGCAAGCGAAAACAACGCGGATGTAGCCATTTGCGGAGCCGCAGACAAAGTGGTTGACGAAAAACGCGTCATGACCGCCGAGGAAGCTTTAGTAGAACTGCTGTGGCGAAAAAAGTACAATGTTCAATTTCCTACAAAGCTCATAAAGCGTTCACTGTTCGCGGGAATTCGCTTCTCCGAAACATCGAAATACGACGATATAGAGCTTATGCCGAAAATACTTGGCAGGGCAAGCAAGGCGACCTATCACGGCTTGCCGAAGTATACCTTTTACCGGCACGAAAGGAACAACTCCGCGTGGACGACGAATCACAGTCTGCTGGATTTCGCGACCCTTGACGAATATCTGCGGGTCTACCGCGAGCGGACAGAATGGCTCTGTGTCAATTTTCCGGGCAGCACTTTGGCCTGGCAATATTTTGAATGGTCGTTTATGATTTCAATGGTGGAAAAGATCACGCGCTTCAAACTAACAGACTGTTATGCACAGCGCGAAGCGTTGGTACAAATATTACGAAAGAATCGCGCAGAATTTGTTTGCTGCGAAAACACACAGAATTTTGAGAAAGAGTGGATGTCAACTTATGCTAATGTCGTTTGAACAGGAGTTCGCCAAACTAGAGGAGCGCTACAATACATGTGAACACTTACATAAACAAAAGGTGCTGATAGATAGATTATCACAGTACCCGCTTGCCATTTTTGGGTGCGGGGGCTATGGCAAACGGGTATTTCATACTTTGGTGGAGTTAGGGGTTGAGGTGAGTTGCTTTGTTGATAACTTCAAGACAGGGTATTTTCAGCAAACGCACGTTCCGATTGTTTCGCCGCAGACAGTAAAAGAAAACTATACGGATGCAAACATTATTATTGCAACGCTTGCGCCGGAAAGGCAGCTTCATTCACAGCTTCTGTCGTTGGGAATAGCCCAAGAGCAGATTCTTGGTTTTGACGTCGCATATCAATTGCTTCAGGATCTGCCGGAAGAGAGAATTCAAGTCGGCATTTTACAGATGCGTAAGCTGCTGGAACAATATGAGTCTGCGTTTCAAATGTATCAGGATGAAAAATCGCGGGAAATTCTTTTGGATCGTATTAAGACGTACTTGTTCAGGGACGAGTTTTCCGACTATGAGAATCTTGGCGACATGTACTTCCCGGAGCAAATAACCTTCACAGACACAGAGGTCTTTATTGATGCCGGGCTGTATACCGGCGATACGGCGGAGCAGTTTATCAAGAAGGTTGCTGGAAGGTACGAACACATTTATGGGTTTGAAATCGACCCGAAGAATTTTTCGGAAGCGCAGAAGAATTTAGGCGGATACCGCAATGTTACGATTGTTGCGCAAGGTTTGTCCGACAGGGCGACCTCGGCAAAAGCCAATCTGGGACTCGGTATGGGGAGTAACATCAGCGAGGGGGCACTCGATACCATAAGCCTGACGAGTCTGGATACATTTTTTAAGGCCCTGGGCGCAAATGTGAAAAAGCCGACTTTTATCAAAATGGATATTGAAGGCGCGGAGCTTGCCGCCTTAAAAGGATCGGAAGAGATTATTTCCGAATTCAAGCCAAAGCTGGCGATCGCCGCTTACCACAAACCTGAGGATATGTATCAACTTCCGCTTATCATCAAGGAAATCAACCCCGATTATAAACTGATGCTCAGACACTACTCCCGCTATATGTGGGAAACCGTTTTGTACGCGTACTAATGGGAGGGCCCATGAAAGAGCCGATTCACCTGCGCCGTCTTGCGATTATGCCAACGCTGAAATGTACGCTGCGCTGTAAGCTGTGCAGCAATTATATGACGATGTTCGAAAATATCGGGCATGTTCCAGTCGATGAGTTGATCCGGGATGTCAGCCGGATTTTTGAGCTGATCGATTATACGGAATGGTTGCAATTTGTCGGCGGCGAGATTTTTATGCGCCGGGATTTGAGTGCACTTTATGAGCATTGCCTTGCGTTTAAAAGCCAATTCGACAAGCTTATATTGATTACGAACGCAACACTCCTGCCCTGTGATGATGATATTGCGGTGTTCAGGAAATACGGGCAAAACATGCAGATACAAATCAGCGACTACGGAATTCATTCTCCCAAAGTTGCCGATATGGCTGCGCTATTGGATCAACACTCCATTCCATATGTTATAAAGCGCTATCATGGGGACGTTCAGCATTACGGCGGTTGGGTGGATAATACATGCTTTGCGGAGCGCGGAAAAAGCGAGGAAGCTTTGCAGGAGCAGTTTGCGCACTGCGGACAGGTTGCCATGCGAAACTTTCATATGTACCGCGGAAAGCTGCATGGCTGCGCCCGGTCTCTTATGGCAAGTACGCTCGGCAAAATAGCGCCCGCCCCGCGCGACGTTCTGGACCTGTATGATCCTATGGAAACAGATGAACAAAAACGAGAGAAAATCAGGCATTTCAACGATTCTCCCCGCGTTTCGTGCCGGAGTTGCGTTAGCTTTGGCGAAAATGTGGAGCGGTTTCCCGCGGCGGAACAGATAAAGAATGCAGAGAGGACTTTTTAAATATGCCGATGGTAATCTTTTATGTGCAGGCGTATAATGCGGAAAAGACAATCGGACGCACACTGGAGAGTCTGCTGCTGCAAACCTGCCCGGATTGGGTCTGTTATTGTATTGACAACGGCTGCACCGATAAAACGGCAAAAATTATTGAACGTTATGCGCAGATTGACGGTCGAATTAAGATGCGGCGTGTGAAGCAAAACGATCCCAGCTATTTCTTTGTCTGTTTACCTACTATTCTGGAACAACACCCAGAGGAAGATTTTTTTACAACCTTGGATGCGGATGACGAATATACCCCTGATTTTGTTGAAAAAATGCTTTCCTTCATTCAGCGCAATCGCCTTGAAATCGCCGCCTGCGGGAATTATTTCCTGGATGCCCGATCCGGTAATATGACAGGGGAACGCATTCTTAAAGGCGATTTGATCTTTAGCGGAGCACTGCTTTCGGAATACTTCCCGCTATACCACCAGTTTATGCGCACGGTATGGGGCAAGCTGTATGCGATATCCGTTTTAAAAAAAGTCAATTGGGGAAATATGCGTCTATATATGTACGGCGTGGACACTTTGGTTTGTACAGAGTGTTTTCGTCATGCGTCCCGGATCGGGGTTCTGGCGAAATCTCTGCATAAATACTATGTCTCCCCCAAATCGGTGTCCTATCAGTTTGATAAAAAACGTATCCAGTCCGATCGCATCCTGCATGAAGCCGCCTGCGCCTTTTTAGTCGAAAAGTGCGGCTATATCAGCCCGCGAAATGAAAATTTTCTGCTGGCGGTCTACATGAATGCGTCGAAGGACACGTTGAATGTCCTCCTGGATGCCCGGATTCCGGTGCAGGGAAAAATTGAAGGTGTCATCGATATAGTTACCCATGAGTACACCGGGCAGCTTATGGCAAAGGATCATTTTGGCTTAGGCGCCGGTTCCGTCACTGAACTATCTGCACAGCGAAAGGAGCTGTTTTCAACTGTCTTAAACTGGCTGCTTTCGCTGGACGAGGTTCCGAGCGAGTTGGTGGAGGGCTACTGCGGCGCGGGGGAATTGCTGTCCGCCACGACCGAAAACGCGGAAGGTTGGCTGTTTTTTAAGAAGCTGCGGGTGCGCTTTTTCCTTGAGCAAAACCGGAAAGACGAAGCCAGAGACAGTCTGTTTGAGCTTGCGGAACTGATTCCGAACGACACTGAGGTAATGGATTTTCAGCAGTCATTCTGAATATGGAAAACAGGAGGAAGACATGAAAGCATATATGCCCGGTTCGCAAATAAAACTCACCATTTCCCTGCTGGTTTCCAACCGGATTGGTACCATCCGCAAGTGCTTGAATTCCATAAGGCCACTGCTGGAACAGCTTCCTAGCGAACTGATTGTTGTGGATACCGTTGGCGAGGAGAACTCCGACGGCTCTTTGGCAGTTGCACGGGAATACACCGACCATATTGTGCGTTTTCACTGGTGCAACGACTTTTCCGCAGCCAGAAACGCAGGACTGGAGCGGGCCAGCGGCGAGTGGTTTTTATACTTGGACGACGACGAATGGTTTGAGGATGTAACCCCCATTATCGACTTTTTAAAAAATGATGACGGCTCATATCGTTCTTGCCTGTATGATCAAAGAAATTATGATGATCTCGCCGGCAGCACCTATATGGACAGCATGGTGTGCCGTATGGTGCGCAGAGCCGCAAATACGGTTTTTAAAAGCAAAATACATGAATCTCTGGAGTATTTTGCTCCCACAAAGCAATTGGATTGCTTTGTACATCATTATGGGTATGTATATACCAGCAACGCAGAACGTATTGCCCACAGCAGACGCAATATCGCCCCGCTTTTGGAGATGCTGGAGGAAACCCCCCGGGATCTAAGGAATATCCTGCAGCTCTGCCAGGAGTACTACGCCATCCGGGAGTATCAAAAGATCCGGGAGCTTTGTGAGCGGGCGCTGGAATTTGGCCTGAAAAGCGCCACAGCCTATATAGGTCAGATTGCCGTTTACTATATCCAAATGCTCAGTAAGTTCAACGAAATGGAAGCGATGCTGGATGCCGTAGAGACGTTCCTAGAGCATCCCCATGTGACCGAGCTTGCCAAAGCGACGATCTGCCTGATCCTGCAGCGCGTGGACTCCCCGCTGATCGCGGAGGAAAAATATCTTGCGTATGTAGACGCTTACTTTTCCAACGTTGATGTATTGGATCAGGACCCCGACAAGCTCCTTGGTCAATTGGTAATGACTCTAAAAGAAAACATCAGCGACCGTCATCGGAAATATATGTTGCAGCGCGCCATGCAGTTGTGTAAGTCGCTTGCTCGCTGGGACAAGGCGAAAGGCTATATTCGGCGGTACTGCTTGACCGGCAAGAACTCCGATGCGTTTTTGTCTGCGTGTATGGCCCCGGCCGTGGATGCGGCGCTTGCGGCGGACGAGCTGCAAGCGCTCTGCGAAGAATTGTATCCCAGCTTGCAAAAGGCCAAGGTGTTGTCTGATTTCCTGCAAATCTGCGAAGCGGCGCTCGCCAAAGACGGGGATGCGGCAAAAAGATGGCACGGCATTCGGGTGCTTTCCCGGCTGCCGTTCCAACATCCCCGTATCACCGTGCAGAAGCTGCTCCTTGCCGAGCAGGAAAGTCGTACGCAGGAACTGCCCACTCTGGTGGGAGAATATGCCGCATTGGAGAACGGGAGCATTCCGGCAGATGATCTGATAGCCCTCTGCTACCGCAACAAGGTAAGCCCGAAGCCGCTGGTGGGAAAACTTTTCATAGAGGCGTGGGAAGCGACCAGCGTCCTCCTGCTAAAGGGATTTCCTCAGTCAGAGCGGGAAGCTCTCGTGACCTTTCTGCAGCAGTTCTGGAAGCCTGAAACGCCTGAGATGCTGTTCCTGAAAGCGAATATCCAGTTTGATGCGTTGATGGAACTGCTTAGAGGCTCGCCGGAAGCGGCCGATTTTAATGCGGCGTTTGCCCAATATGTAGAAACCAACGCCGCCTATTATCGCTTGCTCAGTCCGCCGGACTGTTTTTTGCCCGAACGCTGCGGCTATCTCGGAAGGTCCGCAAGAGCAGCCTATTTCCTGACACAGGTGCTCAAATATCAGCAAGAGGGACGGCCGGATTTGCAAGTGCGGTCGATCAGGCAAGCGCTTTCTTTCCGGGAAAGCCTCAACGAGCTTGCTCGCTATATGGTAAAGAATACCGAAGCGCAGCAAACCAACGTTCCTCTTTCTCCTGCAGATGAGATGCGCCTATTGGCCCGCAATGTGAAAAACAACATTCTTGCATTGTTGCGCTTACAGGAATGGGCACGGGCAAAGGCGCTGCTAGACAGCCTAAAATCCATCACGCCGAATGACCCGGAACTGGAATTTTTGTACGCCAAACTGCCGGATGGAATTTGATCGCTTGTACGGGTGGGTTGGATTCCCGAAAAAATAACACCTGTTCGGTAATCGAAGAGATGTATAAAATGCCACACTCTTAAATGATCCAGCTCAATTCATAAACTGGGCAATCTTGAGACCCTTGATATAGAATATAACAAGGGTAATATAAATGACTGGTCTTCCGCTGCACATATACTCAATATAATAAAATAGCCGGTGGCTTGGGATGCGCAGAAGGGCAATGGTGTTGCCCTTCTGCTTTTGTTAAGGAAATCTAATATTAGGGGAGAAGGTGAATCATCCCTTTGAAATTTTTTATCTACAGCCGAAAATCCGTCTATACCGGCAAAGGCGAAAGTATTGAGAACCAAATAGAAATGTGCAGGCAATATATCTTTTCTAAGTTCTCCGGCTCTGCTGATGCCAATATAACGATATACGAGGATGAGGGTTTCTCAGCAAAGAATACGGACAGACCGCAATTTCTGCAAATGCTCCGGGACATCAAGGCCAAGAAGCCTGATTATATTGTTTGCTATCGGCTTGACCGCATCAGCCGTAATGTGAGCGATTTCTCCGTATTGATTGAGGATCTGAACGAGCGGGAAATTTCTTTTTTGTGTGTGAAAGAGGAGTTTGATACCTCCAAGCCGATGGGCAAAGCCATGATGTATATTGCCAGCGTTTTTGCCCAACTGGAGCGGGAAACCATTGCGGAGCGCGTGCGTGATAACATGCTTATGCTGGCAAGAACAGGGCGTTGGCTTGGCGGCACCACTCCTACGGGCTTTTTATCGGAGAAGACACAGGAACTCATGATTGACGGCAAAACGAAGATGTCCTGCAAGCTGAAAACCGACCCTGATGAAATTGCCGTTGTCAAAACCATGTTTGAAAAGTTTCTTGAACTTAAAACGGTTTCGGGAGTGGGAAGATACCTTATTCGGCAGAATATTACCTCTCGTTCAGGGAAGTATTATTCGTTGCTTGGCATTAAGGATATTTTGCAGAACCCGGTTTATTGCATAGCGGACACAGACGCGATGCAATATTTTACAAAATTAAATGCCGACGTTTGCTTTGAAGAGAAGGATTGTTCGGAGAAGCTGGGCCTGCTTTCCTACAACAAAAGAGATTACAAGAAAAAGCATGCGCCTCGCCAGCCTGTAGAAAGATGGATTATCGCCATAGGAAAACACAAGGGGATTATCCCTGGGAAGCAGTGGGTTTCCGTGCAGGCTATTCTGGAAGAGAATAAACCGGATGGGAAGAGACCCGCAAAGATGCACAATGAGTATTCGCTGCTGTCCGGACTGATCTTTTGCTCAAAATGCGGCAGCAGGATGTTTGCAAAGGCCCGCCACAAAAAAGGCTCAAGCGGTTTATTTGATTATATGTGTCACAACAAACTGCGCGGTGGCGCCAAAATATGTAATTCCCAAAACCTGAATGGCCAGCAGACGGATGATATGGTTTGCGAGGCCCTCATGGACTATACACGGGAGGATTCACAAATATATCTGCTTCTTGAGAAATTAAAAAGGGATATTGAGCAAAGATCCCAATCCAGCCCTGTTGAGAATATTGAAGCCCGGGTGAAAAAGCATCAGGACGAAATAGGTAATTTAATTCATACGTTGTCACAGAACAAGCTGGAGGCCGTCTCTGTGCAGCATATCAATGCAAGGCTGGTAGAATTGGATGAGGCTTTGAAGCAAGCTGAAATAGAACGCGAGCGCTTGCAAAAGGATATGGAGACTGTCTCCGACTCGGAAGTACAATTGGACATGATAGCGCAGACGCTCTCCAGCTTAAAAAATAATTTTGAGATACTAAGTATTCATGAAAAACGAACACTGATAAAGCTATTGGTCAAGAAAATAGAATGGGATAGCAAAGACCTTCATATTTTTCTTGATGGCGGGTAGGGGCCTGTCAGCGGCCTACTCGCCGTTAGCGCCAAAAGGTGTAGTCGAGGCAAGGTTGCCCTTTGGGATGGTGGCGCATTTCCAACGCTCATCGCAATCCTCACCATATTCTTTGTGGGCACCGCCGCCCGTCCGGGGGACGGCGCGGTTGCGGCGCTGCTGCTTACGGCCATCATCGCGCTGGGCGTGGCCGCAACGTTCCTTTCCTCATGGCTGCTGTCCAAGACCATATTAAAGGGCGAGCCCTCCGCGTTCACGCTGGAGCTTCCACCGTTTCGCAAACCGCAGATCGGTAAGGTGATTGTCCGCTCCATATTCGATCGCACGCTGTTTGTGTTAAGCCGCGCGGTAGCAATCGCAGCGCCTGCAGGGCTTGTAATCTGGATACTCGCCAATGTACAAGTCGGCGGCCTTACCCTGCTTGCCCACGGCACGGCGTTCCTGGACCCGTTCGCGCGCTTCTTCGGGCTGGATGGCGTGATCTTGATGGCATTCATACTAGGCCTGCCCGCAAATGAAATCGTTATCCCCATCATACTGATGACGTATCTGTCCCAGGGAAGCTTACTGGAATTCGATTCATTATCTTCGCTCTTTCATTTGCTTGCCCAAAACGGATGGACATGGGTGACCGCCGTCTGCGTGGTGCTGTTCTGCCTGATGCATTGGCCCTGTTCGACGACGCTTTTGACCATAAAAAAAGAAACCGGCAGCCTCAAGTGGATGGTGGTCGCTTTCCTGCTTCCTACCGTATTCGGTTTTGCCGCCTGCGCATTGGTTGCGAATTTGGCGCGGCTGTTCGGCCTTGCATAGGGTCATTATGGGCAATCATGCTGCAAGAAGGTGCTGGGCTATGAGCTGCCCGTGGTCTATGGTGGCGGCCTTAAGGAAGAAAACGCGCATGAGATCGCAGGGTGTACTACCGGAGCCGGAAAATGACGCCGCGGCGGGCAGCGCCACAGCTGTAAAATGAAACCCCTGAAAATAAAGCGCTGGCATTGTAAATAGGGATAATACACCCATCAACCCGTAAGGGAGGATGGGTGTATTGCTATGCAGCGTGGCCGTTGAAGGGCCTGCGTGTGTTCCGGATATGACGGATTTTGATTGAATTTGCCCCTGTGTTACGATACAAATGGTAGTCTTGTCTAAAATTTGGAGAATCTCATTATGTTTGCTGCCGAACGACGCAAGAAGATCAAGGAAATTATGCTCGAATATAAGCACGTGGATATGAACACGCTTTGTTCGCTCCTGGATGTTTCGCTTGCGACCGTGCGCAGGGATCTTGACCAGCTGAGCGAAGAAGGGTTTCTGCAAAAAGAGCACGGCGGCGTGATCCTCATTGAAAACGAAACGGTGCGCATTCCCAGCTTCGGGCATGCGGGTGATAGCAACCTTCACGTGTATGTCTGCCGGGATAAGCGCAGTGAAGTGGAATGGAGGCAGGTGCTTAACGCGGCCTTTGAGCGGATGTACCGCAAGGCAAGGGAACTAAACGGCCTGGTTTCAGGCGAACACGGCATAGGCTATGCAAAAAAACGATATATGGCGGAAACCTTTGAGAACGGGCAATTGGAGTTAATGTGCGGCATAAAGCGGGTATTTGACCCCAATGGCATTCTGAATCCGGGGAAATTATTCTGAACGGCCCATAGGCCTAAAGGAGCCCAAATGGGATTGCCAATGAGAATCGTTGGAGCATAGCGACAGGAATATAGCCCGTCAAGAAGAAACCGAGACTTGTTTTGAAAGAGTACGGAACAAGCTGAGCAGCGCCTCCGGTTCCAGCGCCTCTGCACGGACGTTCTCGGGCAGATTGGCGTCCTGCAAAGCTTTCCGTATGGTTTCACGCGAATACCCTGCAGAAAGCAGGTTATTGAGCAGCGTTTTTCTTCGCATGGCGAAAGCATTCTGCAAGAACGGTAAAAATCCTTCCGGCAGCGGAGCGTCTTTTGCAGCAAGGCATACCACGGCGGAATGCACATCCGGCTGCGGATAATAGGCGGAAGGGGGAAGTTTAATAACCTCCTCCACTTTATAGCCGCATTGTGCGGCCACTGTCAGCGGGCCGTAGACGCGGTCGTTTGGTTTGGCGAAAAAGCGCTCCGCCGCTTCCTGCTGCAGCATTAAAGTCATGCTTGTGATGGGCAGGGGGCATTTTAACAGCATCAGCACTATGGGCGTTGTGATATAGTAGGGCAAATTTCCCGCAACGGCGAGCGGCCCGCCGCCTAACATTTGATATAGCGCGGCGATATCGGTTTTGAGGATATCCCCCTCCACAAGGATCAGCCGCGGGGAGGAGAGCGTTTCCTGCAACACGCGTACCATGGCGGCGTCCTTTTCCACGGCGGCCACCGCTTTTGCGCGCGTAAGCAGGCCTTCCGTCAGCGCGCCTAAGCCCGGGCCGATCTCCAGTACCGGAAGATCATCCACCTGCATCGCGTCAATCAGAGCGTCGCGCACGGCTTCATCCGCCAAAAAATTCTGCCCCAGCCCCTTGTTGGGCGTGAGGCCGAAGCGGATAAGCCGTTCCTTGATGCCCGCGGGCGAGCATAGCGGGGATGTAAATGTTGCGCTCATTTTAAAATATAGATGGTGACGTTGCGCTTGCGTCCCCATTTTTTGCATTCTTTTTCCGTTTCCATAAACAGATCGATCTGGTTCTTGTTGCCTCCGTCCTCATGGCGGAACGCGCCGGTATCCTGCGCGGTGCAGTACCCATAGCCGGGAATATACAGCTTTGTTCCGTAGGGGATGATGTTGGGGTTGACGGCCACATATCCTACCCTGGGGTGCCGCCCCGTCGCGGTGCGGTTGCCGGTATGCGTATAGGCGGTGACCTCTACGGCCACCACGGTCTCTTTGATTTGGTCCTTCGTTGGCTTGGGCTTCCAGACGCGGGTATCGCCGGTCAGGCTGGTCTGATACCGGATCTTGGTGCCAACAATCTTGACCTCGTCCACGGCCTCCTTGAGTATGATCTGGTTCATAATCTCGCGGGAAGAAAGCACCCCGTCCCGGTAGACGATGCGCCGGACGGTGCGCTTTTCGCCGTCTGCGCCTTCGGTTACGACTTTATCGTTGCCGATGTAGATCTCGTCGTCCTTGATGATCTCCTCGTCGAATTCGATTACCTCGTCCACCGTCATGTATTCGGTCTTTACGTCAATATGCCTTATCAGCATGCCCGGCTCGACGTCCGCGTAGGGGAGGGCGGTCAGCTCGTCGCCCGCGTCGTATTTTATGCCCGCAAGGATAAGTGCTGTGCCCACGCTGCCTTCGCGCATCTGCAAAACGGATACCTGCCCGCCCGAGGAAACCGCAACCGGGAAAGAGGACGTAATCGTAACTTCCATATTGGGGAGAAGCGCTGACGTTGGCTCGTAGTCCATCACGTCGCCGTCTTTGAGTACAATGCCGTTGCTAGCTAGCATCTCCTCCACAGTCTGCGCCTTTGTGAGGATATTATGGGTTTGCCCGTTTACATACACGGTTACGGGGATAGAGGTATCGCTGTAAACAAGCGCCCAATCTAAAAAGAGTGACGACGCGGCTGCCCCAACCAGCAGCGATATCGTCACAATACGCTGGGCGTGGATGCTCAGTACGGAGGATATGACCGGCGCGCGGCTCACCCGCAGCTTAGGCGCTATTTCCGGCGCTGCCCCGTCGGCCGTCAGCTCCATGGGAGCAAAGGTTCGAGGAATTGGTTTGCGCTTTTGAAGCAGGAGTGAAAGCGCGTGGAACGGGAGCAGCAGCGCGTGCAGCAAAAACGCCCCGGTCGCAGCAAATGCGGAACGGATTTTATTGAAAAATCCGCCCGATGCGATTTGATGCGGGTAACGCCGGCGCGGCGGGAGATAACTCTGCCGCTTACGGGCTCTGCGCATAT